>DASYHR010000228.1:0-3413 GCA_035998385.1 Dyadobacter sp.
GCTGCTTGAAAGACTTACAGTGATCAAAAACGGATAACTGACGGCCGCAAGCTCTATCTATCGAACTTGCGCTTGATTGCCTTTGTCAGTTTCTTAACCGAGGCGGACTGTGAATTGTATCCGTTGGCTCCGTTCGGGCTGGCTTTGTAGTACTCCGATTGCCAGAGCTGTTCGCCCTTTTTATCCAACATAGAGGCACTCAATGCGACCGATTTGCCACCCCACGAAGTCCAGGTAACTCCTCCGGAAACTCTACTATCCAGTTTCAAAACAAAGTCTGCTCCCGATTTGGAAGCAGTTACGTTCCAGTAACCCCATTCTTTTAAAGCACTGGCCAGCTCCTGGGCTGCACTTTGTCCCACATCGCTTTTATTGGCTTCGACATACACAGCATTCCCTTTCTTTAACGCCTGATCCTGTCCAATTGCCGTCACTGAAACGATCATAAAGATGGCTAACATACTATTTTTCATCGTAGTGATTGTTTGGTTCAAATGCAAAGCTCGGCAAGGCGCTGATCAAAATCCATCCCTGAAATCAGCCATTTTATCCCAGACCAAAAATGGCTGATTTCAGGGATGGTATCGCTTTGCCCTATATCCCAACTTTGCAAAACCAATCATTACGCATTCAAGACACACCGTAAAACTTAACGACTATGAAAAAGAAACTGATGCTCACCCTGCTCACGCTATGCACACTCAGCGTAAAATTATCTGCTCAAAATGTCTCCGTTTTTATAGGCGGAATGGGAGGAGGTAACCTTTCCCTTTACAGCTACACCGGCGACTATGCTAACACATGGACCTCTTCCAGCGCCAAGCCGGGACTCAACGGAGGTGTCGTTTTCGGAGCTGAATTTGGAAAGATGGCCGTTGTTTCAGGGATTAACTTCATTCAAAAAGGCACCAAATCTGAAACCGACAATTACCGGCTGGACAATAACTATGTCGGATATCTGAAAGCCAGAGAAAATACCTCGTTCATTAACATTCCACTTCTGTTCCGATACCAATTCCTGGGCGACAAATTTGGCCTGGTTGCTTCTGCTGGTCCTTCTTTCAATATAGGTCTTTCAGGAAACTCTCGTCTGGAGCTCGAAGTTGCCAATGTGGGTTCAGAAAGTCAGTCGGGAACTATCCGCTTTGGAAAAGGAATAAACAACACCTACCGCCGTTTTCAGCCGGGATTTATGCTCGGACCAGGCATTCTGATGCGTGTGGGCGAGAAAGGAAAGTTGGGAGTCAACATCATGTGGGATCTTGGTTTTAACGCCACTAACGAACGTAATGCACGTGCCAGAGGAATTGATGGCAACGTCATGAACATCTCAACGATCCTGGGCGTCAGCTATACACACCACTTCACTTTTTCTGATAAATACTAACATTTTAACCCCAAAAACAGATATGCTGATTTGTAATAACTGTGGCTGCGTGCACCACCAACAGGTTACGGTCTGCACACAATGCCGGATACCCGGAAATTTCACTGTAAAACCTGATCAAGAACGGGGAGCGCCGGCTATCGGGAGCGTGGTGTGTATCAACTGTGGTAACCACATTGGTGCAGATTTGAACCGCTGCCCGGAATGCCGCTTTCCTCAGGACAAGCCAAACCGGCAACTCCAAGCAAATCATAGAAATAACAGCCCTTTCACACGCAATCTGAAAACGGGTTAAACACATCACGATAAACCATTTTGACCATGGCCAGAAATCGCGAACCTCAAATTTTTAATATTTCTTTTCTTGATGTGATTTGCGGAGCATTAGGGGCTGTTATCTTTCTGTTCATAGTAGTACCCAAAGGCGGCTCGTCACCATCCGGTAAACAGCAGCTCGCAATGTCCTACGACACCGTGCACCGGCAGTTTTTTGCCGCCATTCACGACAGTCTCAGAAACAAAAAACCAGGCGATACCTTACTTGTAGTATTGGCTGACTATCGCGAGCTTCCCGGACTTGCGAACTGCCCTGATTGTCCTGAATACACAGAAAAACAGCAAAGGACCACTCAAAGAGTACCAGCCGATAATACCATTGCACAAGCGAGAACAGAAAAGGCCGATTCTGCTACCACTAAGCCAACTCCTGCACGCGCTGAAGACCCGAAAAGGAGCAAGTACCTGGGCGATCCGCCCGGCGTTCCCTGCAAAGTATCCTTCGAGGTGAGCTGGACAGATATTGCCGACAACGTCGATTTGTTTGTTTGCAAAGGAAGCAAATGTGTTTCCGGAGGGGCGCGGGAAATCAAAGATATAGGCCAGTGGGATAGCGGAAAGTCCAAGACCAGGTTCTTTGGTAGCGACCTCAGAACCACACAGGAAGCAGTACGCCAGTTTGACCGGATCATTCCGGGCGAATACAAAATCTACGGACGTTTTAAAGAAAGTACCAAAAATAACACGTCAGTAACTGTTCGCGGACTGGTTTATTCCAAAAGTGAAGCGGGAGAAGAAAAGGGGGAACCGTTTTCCGGCACATTGCAAATTGGCGCGGAAAGGGTATTACTCGGCACTGTAACCCTGCCCGACAATGGCGACTTCCAACTCATAAAAAATTAAATATCGTCTCAGGATCAACATTAAATAAACATCACATGATCACCAGTAAGCGACTTTTTCACCTCGCAATCAGTATTGTGGCGGCTGTTATGATCTGGTTTGCACTTATTCTGCTGGCTTCGATGTCTTCCGGGCCTGGTTTCAAGCGTTTTTTTGAAGCTTTCGGTGGCTCTTTTGGCGGATATGTTCAAGCCGTAATTTATACCGCCTTCATATTCGGACTGCTTGAGGTGCTTGACTATCAAAAATATATAAAAAAACAGAATGAAGGGTTCAAACTAAATCTGCTTCCCGTGCAGGATCAGCTCATTCTTTCGCCTGAAGAAGTAGCGAAAATTAAACTGAACGTAATTGATCTTGAAAAACACGGATTGAGCTACCTGCTGACCGATTTTGTCAAAAGAGCGTGCACGCAATACCGTAATAATCAATCGATAAGCGAAACACTTCAGGTTCTGAACGCGCAGATTGATAACAGTAAAACTGAGCTGGAAGGACGGCTGGAAATCGCACGTTTTCTGATCAGCGCCATTGCCTCCCTGGGCTTCATAGGAACCATTCTTCACCTGGCCGCTGCGATCGGTTTATTTCATCTGGCCAAAACAGAAGAGGGAATGCCGTTGATTACACAAAGTCTCAACGTCTCTTTTGACACCACATTTATCGCCTTGTTTTTGGGATTGATACTCAGTTATTTCTATCACAGATATCTCGAAAATCTGGATACGTTTTATTCCAGAATGCGGTCGTACATCATCGACAACCTGATCAGCCGCATTTACAAGCCTCAGTAAGCTTATTACATGTTTCACTTTATAGCTGGAAATCATGAAGACAATTCAAAAAA
>DASYHR010001085.1:0-9075 GCA_035998385.1 Dyadobacter sp.
CAAACCGTATACAATTCCTGGGTTGCCTTTCGGAAACTGCACTTCGACATAGCTGAGCTGCACCGCAAAGCTCTGGCCAGTCAGGTGGATGTATATCTCTTTATTGGCAAATACGATAAATTATTAAAGGCTGAAAACGTAAAGCAGTTATCAGCACTACTGCCTGCCTCCAAATATCTGTTACTCCCGAGCGGTCACGCTCAGTTGGTGGAAAAGGCTGCAATACAGCTAAAAAAGCACTTTGGGGATTTCTAAGATCAGACAAATTATCTATTGATATAATCCATTTTTGTTCATAACTTTCTTTAAACCAAAACATTCCATAAGTTATGAACATGATGAATCGAATCGAACATTGGGGCGATACGCATCACCCGGCCTGGCTGGATGCTGTTCGTATTGGCCTGGGAGTACTCCTTTTTGTAAAAGGTGTAAGTTTTATCAGTGATACTACAAAGCTCTCAGAGCTGGTTAGCGAGCTGGATATCCGATTATGGACTGTAGCGGCAGTTCACTACGTAGCATTTGCACACATTTTCGGTGGTTTTTTAATTGCACTGGGCTGCCTCACACGCCTTTCTGCGCTTATCCAGATTCCGATTCTCCTTACAGCAGTGTTTGTTGTAAACATGCGAACAGGGTTTTCCTACCTCAATTCAGAATTATGGCTTTCTTTAATCGTGCTGTTTCTGGTTATTCTATTCTCTGTAATCGGTTCTGGTAAGTTTTCCATGGACGAATGGATGAAAAACCATGATCGTTAGGCGGATAACTTTTCCGTTTTGTAGAGGTATTTTTTCTTGTATTCCAAAGGAGTCATTTCTGTCACCTTCCTGAAATGGCGATAAAAGTTAGATACATTATTAAATCCGCATTCAAAACAAATCACTTCCGTAGCCAGCCTGTCTTCAATTAAAAGTCGGCAGGCATGGCTGATACGGATCTCGACCAAAAAATCATTATAAGTCTTACGGGTCATCAATTTAAAATACCTGCAAAAGGAGGTTACCCCGAGGTTTGCAATTGCAGCAACCTGTTGCAAACTGATATCCACACGGTAATTGGCCAATGTAAACTCATAAATTCTGTTTAGCCGAAGCGTCTCCATGTCGTTCGACTTGTGAAATGCATATCCGGATGTAATATCCGTTTTCGTTGGGCTTTCCGCGAGTGTATTTAATATGGAGAGTAAAAGAATTAACTTCTCCATATTCGTAGCAGCCACAGTTTGTCGCATCAGGTCAACAATTTTCTCTTTCGAAGATCCATCCTCAATAATTAATCCCCTTTTTGCCCGCTCAAATAATTTCGGCAAAAGATAGGTCTCAGGTAAGTTCAGAAAATCGCTACCCAGACAATCCGGTAAAAAATGAATTACGATCACTTCTACTCCTGAGCCCGCTCCCTCTTCCATCCTCCATACATGAGGAAGATTCTCTCCTAACAAAATCAGCTCCCCATCCGAGAAACTGCTGATGTTATCTCCAATCAATCTTACGCCTCTGCCCTTAACCAGATAGTGCAATTCAAGTTCAGGATGGTAATGCCAAACCGTCCCGAACCCAGCTGTTTGCTCATGGCGGACGCTGAATGAATTTTGAGATTTAACCGGAACTCTATGGAAATGCGGCTTCATGGAAACAGTAGATCAGTTGTAGCTATATCGCAACTATAAGTCAGTTTTCTTCTTATATACTTAGCTATTTACAGTCAGGACTTTCAATGCAGACAAATTCCAACCGTCAATCTCCTTAACCAGACAATGACTCCACGTGATCTGTAGGCTGTACTTCTCTTGATTTAAAGACCACTATCCGGAGCAGCAAAATCGGTATATTAAAAAAGTACAATTTTAAAAGAAGGTCGAACAAATGCAGCTGACAAATTCAGAGTGAGATCACTCACGTCATCTCATTGTTATTCCAATTCAAATGCGCCCGACGCAACGATACATATTGCAGGCAAAATGACAAACTCAAAAAAAATAAAACTGAATGCTATACCTAAAATAAAGTATAATTATAATCAATCACAAAAATTATAATATTCAATAAAATAAAGTTAGCATGCTGTAAAAAACTAAAAATATGAATCATATAAAGTACTTATATACAGCTAATTATAATCAAATATCATATTAACAAAAATTAAAAATCATGACTGTATTATCTGAATAAATATAAATATATCCACTAAAATCGAATACCATTTTTCCAAATTGAAATGTACACAGCCCTTAATCATGGGAAATTATTTAAATTATATTGTAAAGAGATGAATAAAAATTTATAATAATTAATATAAAATTAGAATTGATAATTTCACTATTTTATATAATTAAAATAAAATTATAAGATAGATTTTTACTCAAAATTTCGAATTTTTATCTCCTATCATGTCTTGCATTATGAGAATATAAATATATTTGCCCAACACATTTATGATCTACTGCTCAAATCAAAATGAAAGAAATATTATTTGGCACCAAGGTAATTGATACATATAACAATTTGAATATTTTAAATACACCTAACAAATCACTGATTATAACTATCTATCCTTGGATCATTCCTAATTTCTGATAAGTATTCGGAAAGCTTAGATTTTTATCCCCGGCAGAAACAACATTTAAGAGCGTACATACGGGTGGCTTCCACTGTGTACAGCATGGAAGTGGTATGCCCCAAAACAATTCATTTTTAACCAACACCGCATGTAGAGCCCTGTCAGTATTATACTTTAAACTCATTTGAATTCAGAACAAAACCACTGCCGGTTGATGACCTGCAGTTGGTCGAGATACCTATTGCCCAACGTTTACACAAACCGTTAGCTCAACCGAGCTGAACTACTCTAAAAATTTTCACTCCTTTTAATTTATTAAACACCATGCGTAAACTATTATTTTCACTTTCCGCTATTGCCGCCAGTTTGTTTTTGACTCCGGTTCAGGCTCAGGATTCATCAGAAGATGCTTATGACAAAGTATCAATCGGCCTTTCACTCAACCATGACGCTTTCTTCGGATTTAATCCACAGCTTAATGGATCAATTGCAACAAGCAGTTCTTCCGCTTTCACTTTTTATGGTATTCAGTGGGGTGCAGGTACGGCCGCTGCGTGGGGCAATTGGACTGAATTCGGTGTTGGATACAGTTTTCAGGCAGGAAAAACCATTACGATAAATCCTCAGATCGGGTTTACAATGGGTAATTTGCTTTCTTCCTTTACCACCGGGAAATATGCCATCGGAGATGGTATTGTCCCAAATCTAACCGTGAATCATAACAGTTCTAAAACCGAAGGCCAGCTTTATTTCGGATATTATGGAGCACTAAGAAAAGAAAGCCCGATAACAGCCAACTACGTACACTACTGGTTCAACTTTGGTGGTAAAATCAAACCATATCTATCAGCAGGGGCTCATTTCGAAAATCTGTTCCGGGCTGGCGGTGAAGGTCAGCCGACAAGTACATCTCAATACTATACCTGGGTTGGACCTTATGTTCAGTTTACAAAAGGTAATGCAGGTTTGCGGTTCTCATTTGGCGGGAATCTTGCCGGTAATGACGCAAAAGCTAACTTCGACGGAGATTTCTATAAAATGAATCTGTTTTTCAACTTCTAGTTGAAAAACCATATGACCAAAAATTTCAAAGATTATATTCTGAGTAGTTAAGTTAAAGTACCCGCGGGACCAATTTGTCGGAATTGGCGAAGCGGGCTCTTTCTTTTACCGGAGTGTATAATTTTAAAATATAAAAGACTATTGTGGTTTTCACCAATCAAACTTATTGAGCGGAAAGCCAATTCAAATTAAAACGATAATGGATACTGCTGCTAATGAGGTGAATAATGTGGTCTGGTGACTGAGTAATGGCCAGATAACCTCTTGGTTCAGCTTTGGTTTGATCCATTTCAAACGCACCTGTCCACGCACCTCCGTTCAAATAACGTTCTTTCCCGTCAGTGAGCAGTTTTTTTACAGGCCAGGTTTTTCCATCATCGTACGAAACAGCTGCGTACATACCAAAACCTTTGTATTTACCCTTTTTCCCATCTGAAAAAAGCATTCCTTTTTTGTTCTCATCCGGTTCCTCAGGATGGTGTGTAAAAGAAATCAGAAGTAAAGGTCCTTCCTGCAGCCTAAGAAAAACCAACCGTTGCCCACCAGCAACCGGTGGAAATTCTGATGCCGAGTAAGTCCACGACTTACCCATATCTTTCGAAATGCTCATGGGCATACGCATCACCCCGTTTGCATCCGCAATATTATTGTTACGTCCCAGTGCCATCAAACTTCCATCTTTGAGCTGAACTACTCCGGCATGAATACCTGCAATAAGCCCTCCTGTTCCTCCGGCCTTAAATTCAGGAACCTCAGGATTTGTGTAGGGATTCTCCCAGGTTTTCCCACGATCTTTACTGATGTGGATGGCTGTACCGCCTGAAGGCCCCGGATCAGCGTCACCTGCCTGCACAAGCCAACCTTCTTTGGTTTCAAACATACCTCCTATCACCTGATTCCGGACCTGATGTTCAGGATCTGCCAGAGCTGGTGCCGACCATGTTGCTCCGTTGTCTGTACTCGTCCGCAATACCATCGCCAGATTTTTCCAATCTCCATCCGTTTCTACCCCATTCATATAATAAAGCGTCCCTTTGCCGTCATGGAAAATCGATGAGCCGGTCATATTACGATCCGGTACTTTAAAAAATTCGGAAGGTTTATCCCATTGCTTTTGCCCGGCCCGTAAACGGCTTCCGAGTACGGTCATTTCCCTGCCTGATTCCTGATTCGTAGAAAACCAGATTGCCAGCAAATCACCATTTGGACACCAGGTAATAGCAGGACAGTGGTTGTGGTGGAAAAACGGAACTTCGTCAGGGCATTCAGGCTTATGCACATAGCGGACCGGTTCCATAAAAAGAGTCTTGGATACCGACGCCTTCTGCCAATCATATTTTTTTTGAGATATATTCTCGAAAATGGCTGTTGGCGCTATTGCCGGCAGCGGTTTTGATGCGGGATAATCTCCTTCTACAATTCTGAATCCCAATTGAAAATGTTTGTCTTCCGGAATCATGGCCATTCTGTTCGAAGAGCGCAGATAGGCTACCGGGGTCCCATGGCTACCTCCCCGTGTTACTTTGAACAAACCAGAAATACGCCCTACCGGATTGCTTGCCTCACCAGCTGCATATGGCCCATACCAGTCCGAACACCACTCCTCTACGTTACCATGCATGTCAAAAAGCCCGAATGCATTGGGTTCGGCCTGAGCTACTTTCAGCGATACGATTTCAGGATTACGATCTGTTTTCTGACTTTTCAAATGTACTTTTGACAAAAACCTTCCTGTTGAAAAATCGGTAACGGTTCCTGCCCTGCAAGCATATTCCCACTCCGCCTCCGTAGGCAGACGGTATTTTTTACCCTCTTTTTTACTCAGCCAATCACAGAAAGCAACGGCATCCGGGTAGCTGATAAAAATAACGGCTTCGTCATCGTCTTTGGAAAAACCATCTTTACCTCTAAACTGCTTATGCGATGGATTGAACGCCTCATATTGCGAATTGGTCACTTCCGTGGCTGACATTCTGAATGACTTTACCGAAACCCGGTGAACAGGGTTTTCGTCCACAGTTTCCCCTTCTCCCTCCGAGCCCATGTAAAATTTCCCGGCAGGTAAGGTCACCATATCCAGTCCGACAGAATTTTTTTGAGCAAAAGAGTCATTTGCTGATGTGAGCAGTAAGGCAATAGCGAGAATCCGCTTCATAAACGAGGTATTATTTAATCAGATATTTGTCAAATATACTAGCAATCCCGAGCTCTTCCTGTAACTGATCTACATCAACAAGAAGCTCATCCATCCGGGATTTGAGATCCTCAGATAAATCACCAACCTCCCTGCGCGTAAAAAGGGAAATTGGAAAACCTCTTTTCTGAAGGCTATATTTTGCAATAATCGGATATGTCGCATGAACGATATCCATCGTGTCCACAAAAAACTGTTGTACCTTTTGCACCTCCTCCCGCTTTTCAGGATCGTTGAAATGTTTACAGATCCATACCACCAGCTCAGGATAGATATTCCCTTGTATACAGGAAAGCCCTGCAGCTCCTGCTTTCAACGATGATACAGCATTCACCATGTAAGCGTCGTATAGCCCAAATTCATAACCTGTTGCTACCTCAAGGCGCCTGGCGACTTCCACACCATCCAGACAAGTATCTTTATGATATACAATTCTGCCACTTTTCAGCAATTCTGCCAGCACCTCACTGTTAATCAATCTCTTATAAGGAACAGGGCATTCATAAAAACCAAGTGGAATATCTCCTGTCAATGAAATTAATTCTTGTGCTCTTTCCAAAAAAACCTCATCTGAATCCTCTTCAGAAGCGATAAGCCCTGAAATAACAATGACCGCCTGTATACCGGTTTGATATATACGTTTCACGAATTCTGCCTGTTCTGCAATTGGTCCTCCGAATGTACCTGTCGCCACCACCGGCACACGTTCAGCCACCTGATCGACAACAGTTTGCGTGACAGCAATCCGCTCGTCTTCACTCAATTCGAACATTTCACTTGAAAGACAATTCGCAAAGAGCCCTGCCGAGCCTGCCTCAAGATAAAATTCGGTTAACGTTTTTAGTCCTTCATAGTCAACATCGCCGTTGTCAAGGAATGGAGTGAGCATCACAGGGATAAAGCCCTGTGGTAATGAGGAAGGTTTAGGAATAGCAGTCATATATTCTATCGATTTTGGTATTATTCAATAATGTCGATTCTTGACACATGCATCACAAACGCACTGACAGACTCTGTTTTTAATGCGTGTCCATCATCACTTCCGATGTAACGCCTTTTTTTCCCTTCAATCTGGTCAGTAGCATACCGACTAAAAAAATCGTAAGTGTGCCTACCACCATGATCATATTTTGATGAAGAGGGTTACGTAAATAAGCGTATTCGTTAGATAGTTTGGGAGAAAATGTCATCCAAACGATGACGATAATTCCGATGATTGTGGCAGTAAGGGCTTCCGTATTTCGTGTAGTTTTTGATATCATTCCTAGTAAAAACAGCCCAAGCATACCTCCTGCGAAGATGCCTGATAAAAGCCACCAGATATCCAGGACGCTTTTCACGCCGATCATGGCTATACCCGTCACCATTCCCAGCAAACCAAATGCGGTGGTCGCTATATAGAGCAGTCTCATCGATTCTTTTGCAGTGAGATCAGGCTTAACATAACGCTGGTAAATATCTACAGAAAAGACGGTCGCAGAAGCATTCATACCCGAACTGATCGTACTCATGGCCGCTGACATGATAGCCGCTACGATCAATCCCAGCAAACCAACCGGAACCTTTGTTACCATAAAATGAGGCATTACTTTGTCGCCATATTCCGCCGGAGTTAGCGTATTGGCCAGTTGCTGAATTGCGGCAGCAGTTCCTTGCGGGAGTCGTTCGGTTGCCGCCTGCATCCTTACTGCATTCAGTAAATCGGGCGAGCTTTGGTAGTAGGCATACAGACATGAGCCCAGTACAAAAAACAGCAACGAAACCGGCAAATAAAGGTAAACGCAAAGCCAGATAGAACTTGCAGCTTCTTTCACCGATGATGTGGTATGGTAACGTTGTACATAATTCTGGTCCATCCCGAAATTGTTCAGGTTCATGAAAAACCCGTACAACAGCACGACCCAAAACGATGATTGTATAAAGTCAGGCGAGAAAGTCCCCAAACTGAATTTATTGTCTGCACTCCCTATATCTACTATTCTGGAAACACCGCCATCCATCCCGCTGATCACCAGATACAGAATCACAACTGCTCCAACTGTTTTGATAACGCCTTGCACGACCTCAGTCCAGATCACCGCCTCCATGCCACCCATAACGGTATAGAGCACAATGCAAACACCAACTACGATCATAATCGTAGACATCGGATAGCCCGTCAGTGCTTGTAAACTCAATGCAATTCCGAAGAAAATAGAGCCCATTCTGGCGAGCTGCGTGAGCAGGAAGCAGATCACAGCATAGGTTCTTGCCCAGGCACCAAATCGGTGTTCAAGGTGTGTATAAGCGGAAACCTCTCCTGTACTCCGGTAAAAAGGAATAAAGTATTTGGTAGCAATCCAGGCTGCCAGAGGCATTGATAAACTGAAAACAAAGGAATTCCAGTTGCTTCCGTAAGCTTTCCCCGGTACTCCCAAAAAAGTATTGCTACTCAGGAATGTAGCGTATATTGAAATACCGATAGCCCAACCCGGAATTTTACCTGATGCTTTGGTAAACTGATCGGCAGTGGTATTTTTTCTCGAAAAGAAAACACCAACGGCAACCATTGCCACCAGATAGGCAATTACAATAGCGAGGTCAATGATAGGTAAGGATTTCATTCTACTTTTTTAATAAGTATAACTTAATTGCAAATAAACAGGATAAAGTTGATGCTTTTATGTGTTTTTGTAGCGAATTATTGTAGGATATTAGCATACGTTTTTTATAGCCTGAATTTATCACAACATTCCAACCAATTCAAATACGTATCTGTCATCTTTAGACTTAGCAATTGTTATTCCCTAACCCTAACCGATATGAAAACGCAATACCCATTACTCCTATTGATTGTACTTATTGCTTGGGGAAGTTGTAAAGAAGATCAGCTTATTCAAGCGAACAATTGCTACCCTGACATTAAAGATATCAGAAGGACGGAGCACGTTGTCGACTTTCCTGTGACATATCGCACGTCCGGCGGACTCATTACCGGGGGACGCTTGGATCTTTCCAAAGGATCAAATGCATGGGGAGCCTGTAACTTGTCTGATGAATTCAAAAAAGACAGTCTGGATTTATTTGTGACAGGATACTTTCTGACTTCTCCCGATTTGGAAAAAATGAACATAAATCCAGTACCATTTGAAGTTACATCAGCCAGGCTAAGGTAGCGATCAATCTTTCTGAACGGCCGTGCGTTCTTTGAAGAAATACCCCATCCCAAGCGTAGACACGACAATCAACACCAGAATTACGATTTTGGTAGCTAA
>DASYHR010001110.1:0-2562 GCA_035998385.1 Dyadobacter sp.
CTTTCACTTCTGCAGCTGGTGCTCTCAGAATAGCATAACTTTCGGCAGCCGTGATCGGCTTCAATACCAGTGGAACATCACCCCAGATCTGTACCATGTTGTAGTAATACAAGCCCCTGAGAAACTGCATTTCTCCCTGAAGTTTGGTTTTGTAATCGGCGTCCAGCGTTGCACCTTCCAGCTTGTCGAGCACAATATTGATATTGTAAAGCGAGCGGTAAAAGTCCTGCCAGAACTGGTACAACATGGTATTTGCAGGCGCCAGCGTGTAGTCGCGGAACTGCCACTTATCTGCCTGATTCCCTGATATATTGTAAATTGTTGCATTGTCACCCATCAACTCGCCTGCATAAGAAACAGGCCCCTGCGGGTGGTAAACCGTATACAGTGTGTTGTATGCCGCTGTGGCAGCAAGGTCAAAATCCGCTTTGGTTTTATAGAAATTCTCAGCGTTCGGGTTGGATGCAGGTGCCAGTGTCAGGAACGATTCCTTGCAACCCCAGGAACCTACTGTGAGGGTAACTATTGTCAATAAAAGAATTAGCTTTTTCATTGTATATCTTTTTGTAGCCTGAGCTTATCGCCGCAGGTTGTTTGATAAATCCGGACTAAAAATCAGCTTTGATACCTACAGTGATCACGCGTGGAAGAGGATAAGAACCATAATCCACCCCTGCAAATGCACCCGGAACCGGGGCGTTTCCGCTTGAATAGGAACCGGAAGTTTCCATGCTGGTACTGTATGATGTAGTTCCGTAAGTCGTGTTTTCCGGATCGTAACCCAGGTACTTGCTGAACAGGTGCACGTTTTCAGCATTGACATAAATCCGTGCATCTTTCATTTTCAGCTTACCGGCCCATGCAGATGGAATGCTGTAGGAAACCCTAATGTTTTTAAGACGGACGAATGAAGCGTCTTCAACCCAATATGAAGAGAATTGCTTTTGCAGACCGAGGTAGTTAACGCTTGGTTTGAAGTGTTTGCCATCACCCGGATTACTTTCTGATCGCCAGTACTGGTACATACTTTCGTAAAAATTACGCCCGTTGTCCCAGGTACCCAGAAAGCGTACATTGTTATTGGCGATTTCCCCTCCAAACGATCCCTGAAACAGGAACGACAGCTCAAAACCTTTGTAACCTACCGTGTTGGTAATACCGGTGATGAAGTCAGGCTGATTATTACCAATTACAGTACGATCCGCATCTGAGATTTTACCATCGCCATTCACGTCACGTACACGCGGATCGCCGGGTGTGGTGCTCGCATGGTGCGGATAGGCATCAATTTCCGCCTGATTTTTGAACACACCGTCAAATATGTAGCCATAGAAATTCGATACAGGTTGCCCCACTTCAGTTCTTACCGTCACCACATTATCTACGTATTGGATAGGCGCATTGCCCGGTCCCAGTTGAAGTACCTTATTTCTGTTTCTTGAAATATTGAAATCAGTTGTCCAGGTAACTGCACCGGTTAGGTTTTTACTCGAAATACTTAATTCCACACCTCGGTTACGCATTTTTCCGATGTTGGTCAGCTGAGAGGAGAAGCCGGTAATATCAGGAATCGGAACGAACAAAAGCATGTCTCTGGTAATTGAGTTATATACTTCAGCAGAGACATTCACACGGTTGTTGTATAAGCCTAAATCCAGTCCTACGTTAAACTGATCAGTTTTTTCCCATTTCAAAGTAGGGTTCGACAAGCCACTTACTTTCAGTCCGTTTGCCAGTGTTCCACCATTGACATAAGGCGCAGAAGCCAGCAAACTGATTGCGCCATAATTAGGAATCTGGTTGTTACCGGTTACTCCGTAACTGGCTCTCAGTTTAAGATTACTTACTGCAGGAATTGCCGACATGAAAGTCTCGTCAGAGATCAGCCAGCCTGCAGAAACCGAAGGAAAATAGCCCCATTTGTTAGCCTCTCCAAAACGTGACATCCCATCGCGGCGGATCGCTCCTGTCATGAAATATTTACCTTTCAGATTGTATTGCACACGCGCCAGATACGAGATCAGTGACCATTCGCTTGCGGTTGTATTTCCGGCAGTTACGACACCCGCATTTAATGTATGCACCAGATCATTCGGAAAATTGTTGGCAGCTACGTACATAGACTCGTCACGCTGCTTCTGAACGGTATATCCCAAAAGCCCTGTCAAGGCATGGTCGCCAAACTTTTTGTCGTACGTAAATGTGTTTTCACTCAACCAGTTGAACATGTAGTTACTACCTGCATTACCTTGCGCAGCGAGTACCGATGAATAACCATATTTCTGTTTGTCGTTCCAATAAAAGTTGTTCCGGGTATTGTACAGGTTGCCGCTGATACTTGTCCGGAAACGAAGATCTTTGATCAGCTCATATTCCAAAAATCCTGTTGCCAAAGTATTGAATGACTTGCGACCCTTATCCACTTCACGGGTAAGCGAGTATGGATGCCACAGGTTCATATCTGCGTAGGAGGTAAAACGGAACCAGGTTGAATTAGGATCACGGAAACCGTAGTTGCCATTTTCGTTATACACCGGAAAATGCGGATTACTCTGTAAACCC
>DASYHR010001118.1:0-2133 GCA_035998385.1 Dyadobacter sp.
TTTAATGAAAAAGAACAATACACTGAGCAAAGCAATCAGCAGAGCGATTACTCTTGTAGTTGCCTGAATACCGGAAAGCTCCGGATCTGTATTCTGCTCTTTCGTTTTTAGATTGGGAAATATCCTCATGGCTTTTCCACGTCATCAACACCATGCTTTGTAGCAACAGAAATTTTGTTGGCCCTCTTTGCTTTTAAGAGTGACAGTAGCTGCAATGCCATAAACTGTGGAATTCTACCCAGCGACTTGTATATTTCCGGGCTTGTATGGCTCTTACGCAATGCCACTACAAAACCGGCGACAAACAGAACCATTCCGGCTAGCCAGAGCGCTGCTATATAAGGTGCCAACCAAAGGTTGATCAGAAAAAACAAACCCGATAAAATCAGGAAAATAAAAAGTGGTGGTCGTAAAAGTACAACGCCAAACAATAATCTGTTCCAGCTGAATTTTGCCAATCCCGAAGCGATTAGTCCGAATCCCAGACTAAAGTATTTGAACCATGTATTTATCCATCGCGCCCTCTGATTTACCAATTGCTGAGAACCCGCAGTCTTCTCGTCGTAAACAATTGCCTCCGGAGCAAAAGCAATTCTATAGCCACGGCTAACAATCTGATGCTGCAACACTTTATCGAAACCTGCGCCGCTAACATCTCTGTTTTCTAGGCATTCTCTGTACAAGTTAGTGTTAAAAGCCATTCCGGAACCTGCCAGTGTGGCCGACGAACCTGCTTCAAAAAGCATTTTACCGTCATAAAAATGATAATAAATATCCCGGGCAGCATCCAGTCGGGCTAGCGTCGTATTGGTATTTTTTGCATCTCTTACACCTTGTACTGCTTTATAACCCAATGCAAAAAATACATTCAGTTTTGAAAGGTATTCAGGCTCCATGATGTTGTCGCTGTCAATAATTGTGAGATGCGTGTGTGGCCTTGCAAAATGACGAATTGCATAAAAATGAGACTTTACATTTCCTGCCAATACCTGCTCAGGGCGTAGTAAAATGACACGGTCAGAGCCAAAGTGAAGGTTTGTAATATCACATTTATCGGCAACGACATAAATCAGATAACGATCATAATCGGATTTCAGAATTGAATTTATGACATCCGGAAGCTGACTGGTCTGCTCGTATGCTGTAACAATTACGGCATAGTCAGGCGAAGAAAGGTCAAATATTTTTTTAGGATTTTGCCTTCTTAAAACAGAACGGAGTAACAGTAACAACAGCGGAAAAACCAGTTGAAACCCAATCAGAGCCTGACATATTACCCAGAAAGCTTCGAGAATAACCATATCCTTGTCCGATTAGTGAGTTGTTCCGGTATCATACCCGCCATCTGCCTGTGTAAATACCCACCCTGCAAATTTACCTCCCAGCGATTTCAAATACTCAATTTTCGCTTTATCAGCCATATCAATTGTCTTTCCTGACTTAAATACAGAAACTACCACATCAGAATAGGCGATCCATTCCTTCGCTTTGTTCATCGATTTCAAAGAATCAGTTTCAACCAAAATCACATCAAAACGACTAAGCAGATAGCTGAAGACCTCTTCCGCCAAAGCTATGTCGGCAAGCTCGTTCAACGAAACATCGCCGCCTTTGTTTCCGATAATTGCAAGACCATTGGCACCAACTGCCGCCAGTGCACTGTTTTTATCTAAGAAAAGATCTTCTACGAAATTCTTTGTACCATTAATTTGTGTGATGTCGGGGGTCGTAAAATTTCCGTCGATCAGCAGTACCCGTTGGTTCACCTTCGCAAACGCCCACGCCAATCCTTGAATCAGAAGCGTTTTACTTTCTCCATCTCCAAGGCTCGTTACCGAGATTAACTTAGGACCTGCTTTTTCTGAGTCAAGCTCGTAGCGAATAGAGCGGATCAGGTTCCTAAGTATTTCCTTCGACTTATTACCACCTGCGTGATTCCCGTAAAAATCTGGCACTTCTGAAACCCGGTTGATGTAGCCTATAACCGGAATACCACTCTCATTGGCCAGTTGTGAAGGATAATTAACCGATTTATCAAAAAAGTAGATCACAAAGAAAACAAGCAGACAGAATGCAAAGCTTACCACTCCTGAAAGAATAAGCAACATCATTTTTTTTGATGGCTGCACATCT
>DASYHR010001119.1:0-8857 GCA_035998385.1 Dyadobacter sp.
ACCAGACAGTTGATCCAATTTGGCCGGATCGTATTTGCCATCACTCAATGCGTCAATTTCGTAGGCCGGTAAACCGAACACTTTGCCTAGTTCGCGAACCGCTGCGCTATGTTGAAAAGTACTGTATGTCGCAAGAAGGGATGCCTGCCCGTTTTTGCCGTAGGTGTCAAAAATGTAACGCGTTACATCTTCACGATCCCGCCATGAAAAGTCTATGTCAAAATCCGGGGCGTTTTTACGGTGGATATTCATAAACCGTTCAAAATATAAATCCAGCTCAATCGGGTCCACATTGGTAATATTGAGCAGATATGCCACGATGCTATTGGCACCACTTCCCCTGCCTACGTAATAGTAACCTTTGCGCCTGGCGTAGCGCAGAATATCGTGATTGACAAGGAAAAAAGGGATAAAGTTTTGCTGTTGAATCAGGTCAAGTTCTGTAGCTATCCGATCAAACACAACATCGGTCACGGCGTCTCCATACCGCTGCCCGATGCCGTCATAGGTAAGTTTTCTGATCAGCTGATAATCTTCTGCGGCGTTGCTGGAAAAAATGCGGAGGTTTTGGTGCTCCTTACTGTCTCCGAAAAAAAATGAAATGTTGCAGGCTTCCATAAGCCGGTCGGTATTTGCCAATATCACTCCAAAATCTTTGAAATGATATCTCAGAATGCTGTAAGGCTGAATTTGCTCATTTTCGTTGGCTGTTTCCAACGGAGACAGTTTGCTGAGAATCGTATTGCCGTCAATTGCCCTGAGAAGTCTGTGCGCGTTGAAATCTTTTTTGCTACGGAATGTCAGCGGTTGCAAAATCACCATTTTTTGATTGAGATTTCGCAACGCTGAAAACTGAATTTTAACAGGATCTGTGTGAGCAACGCCTATGTACTCGTTTTCTGAAAATGTTGTTTTGCCTGTTCGGAGCAATTGTTCGTAAGGGTAAATAAATGCTATGTTTTCGGAGTAAGGAGCCTGATCCGGAAATGGCTCGTCTGAAAGCAGATATTGAGATAAAAAAGAGTTCAGCTCCTGAAACCCAAGGTTGTTTTTTGCCAGTCCTACGTATTGTTGTGTGCTGCCATTCCGAAAATCAATTCCTACAATAGGTTTGATATCATATTTGGGTGCCATCCTTATAAAATTGAGGCAACCTGATGTATTGTTGATGTCCGTAAGTGCAATACATCCATAGCCATTTTCTCTGCTCATTTTGAGCAGTTCTTCCTCGGGAATTAAACCGTAGCGGAGACTAAAGAAAGAGTGGCAGTTGAGTAGCATAGTTATTTGACTAATAGAAACTTTTTTACTTACTTGTGACGTTACTAACGCACTTCGATATGATCACAGGGTTTTCTTCAAAAGAAACTGAAAAGATATGGTACGGAGAAAGATCGAAAGAGTTACCTTTTGAAATCCAGAATATTGCGAGGAGAAAACTAAGAATGCTAAATAGTGCCCAAAATCTGTATGATCTTCGAATTCCCCCTGCCAATCGCCTGGAAAAGTTATCAGGTAATCTCAGAGAATTTTATAGTATCAGAGTGAATGACCAATGGCGAATCATTTTTAGATGGTTGGAAGGTAATGCATCTGAGGTAGCAATAGTTGATTATCATAAATAACAGGTAATTATGGAAAAGCTGAAAAATATTCATCCTGGCGATGTTCTGTTGGAAGAATTCCTTATTCCTATGGGAATTTCTGCATATAAGCTTGCAAAGGATACGGGCATACCACAAACCCGCGTAAGTGAGATTAGCAAAGGACGCCGCAGAATTACTGCCGATACTGCATTGCGATTCGCCAGGTATTTTGGTACATCTCCGAAATTCTGGCTTGGATTGCAGGATGACTTTGATCTGGAGGAAGAACAACATATCATTTTTAATGAGTTAAATAAAATACAAGCTCTGGTTATTAAGAACTGATGTTCACGCATTCCTGTGGGCTGGAATGATCGGAGGTTCACCATTGAATGGATTGCCCATGCTCGCGATATTCGGTATTCCAAGTGTGCTTCCCCAGCTCAAAATGGAGTTGCCCCGCTCATCTGTTCCATACCGGTTGCGGATGTAATCCATCGCCATGTATAGGTTCAGTTTTTCTTCAGAGTCATCAAACAAGTCTATCTGGTAATTTCCGGTAACAAGGTCACTGCAATTCACACCCACCAGCCTGACCATCATACGCCGGTTGTATAGCTGTTCAAATAGTCGTTCGACGTGTGGTATCAGGATATGATCGGCAGAGGTATAAGGTATTTTCAGTTGTTTTGAAAAGGTGTTAAAATCAGAATAACGAATCTTCACCGAAACACAGGACGTAAGTTTGTTGCCATTCCGAAGTTGATACGCCAGGTTTTCAGCCATTGCTCTGATCATTTCCCGCATGAGTTTCACATCGCCGGTATCTTTTCCAAAGGTGCGTTCATTGGAGATTGATTTTCGTTCGTGAAAGGGAATGATCGGTGAATCGTCGCGTCCATTCGCACGGTTCCATAGTGCGATTCCATTTTTACCAAGCACCTTACCCATCATTTCCACGGGCATTTCCTGTATGGTTTTCACATAGCGTATCCCGAGACTTTGAAGCAACTGTGTTGTTTTTTCTCCTACCATAGGTATTTTCTGGATAGGCATTGGTGCCAGAAAAGTCTTTTCATCACCATGTTCAATTCTTTTTTCATTGTCAGGTTTTGCAACACCTGTCGCTACTTTGGAAACCAGTTTGTTGGCAGACAGTCCGAACGAAATAGGCAGACCGCTTTCGCGTTTGATACGTTGCCGCAGTTCTGATGCTATTTTGTGACAACTGTAAAATTTGTCTAGCCCCGACATATCCGCATAAAACTCATCGATGCTCGCTTTTTCAAAAATCGGTACAGTCTCTCTGATAATTTCTGTCACCACTTTTGAATGCGTTGAATATGTGCCGCCATCACCTCTGATTACCGTCGCTTCCGGGCAAAGCTGGCGTGCCATTTTCATAGGCATGCCGGAGTGTATGCCGAATTTTCGTGTTTCATAACTGCACGCAGCCACAACACCCCGATCGCCGATACCGCCCACCAGCACCGGTTTATCGTTCAAACGGGCATCTATCTTTCGTTCAACAGACACAAAAAATGTATCCAGGTCCATATGTAATATCGTGCGATCCATGATTTTGGAATTTTTACCATTTTATGGAATATGTCCAAATTTATGGAAATGTTCCGGATATTGTCAAGGAATTATTCCAAAAAATTATTTATCTTTGAAAGTGTCAAGCAGTGAAGATTTTAAAGTGAGCTTATGTCAGTTGAAGAAGAATTCAGGCGTTTCAAGCAAGTCAGGGAAGAGTTAAAGTTAACGCAGTCAGCGTTTGCAGAAGAACTTGGTATAGGTTCTACCACGGCTGATATTGAGCGTGGGAGAACCAGAATTCCAGGTCATGCTGTGAAAGAGCTTTTGAAAAAGTATCAGATCAATCCGCTTTGGCTTTTTGGTGAGAGCGGGCAAAAATATTTGCGGATTGAAGTTTCTGCGGGCCCGAAGGTCATCACAGTGGACGGCGTAGGAAAAGAAAATATCGTTCTCGTGAACGCGAAGGCCGCAGCGGGTTATCCTTTGAATATAGGTGATGCACAATGGTTTGAAAGCCTACCGGCTTTTGGTATTCCATTACCTGAGTATCGCAATGCAACATTCCGTGGTTTTCAGGTGGATGGGGATAGTATGAAGCCTGTGTTACAATCAGGAGAATGGATACTGGGGCGGGCGCTGGATGACTGGGAGAATCTGGGGCGGAATAAGATGTATGTGGTTGTAACAGCTGACAGTATTCTGGTTAAAAAAGTACAAAAGGATGCTGCTACTACATATGTGAATCTGATATCGCTTAATCCGGATTATGCACCCATACGGCTGGATAGAAGTGAAATAAGGGAAATGTGGCAGGTGAACAGTAAACTTAGTTTTGATCTTGAAGCTGATTTTCAAAATATCAGCCTGCAAAGTTTACATCAGGAAATGAAGGAGTTGAAAGAAGAAGTTAGGAAGATTGTGAAGTGAGGGTTTATGTTCAAATTTCGTAGGGGTTCAAGATTTTCAAGTCAGGGATGTGTGCGAAATCTTTTACGTTTCTAGTTATCAACGTTAGATTATAGACAATCGAAGTTGATGCAATTATAGCATCCGGAAGTTTTATCTTACACGATTTGCGGAGCTCCGCAGTTTTGAATTTGATTTCTTGTTCAAGCTCTATCACGACAGCCTCATTTACGAATTCATGAAGTATTATGACATCTTCCGAGGTTGCGTACTTCCAGCAATATAGCTCTATCTCTGTAATAGCAGAGATAGCTATTTTATATTTCTCGACAATATCGTCAATTAGCTTTTCGGAATGCCGTGGAAATTGTTGTTGCAGATAGTAGATTGATGTGTTTGTATCCCACAGATATTTTATTCCCATTCGCTTCTCAATTCGTTTAGCTGTTTGTCTACTTCATGTAATGGTTGTTTTTTTATCGCGCCCTTGTATCTATGAATATTTGAATCGTCGGTCGATCTGTTTGTTTCTCTATGTAAACGTATCAGCTTAAGGCGCTCCAGATCAACCAGCAGGTTAAGTGCCTTATCATCAATAATATCTAGTGTTATGGTCTGCGACATAAGAATTTTTTTAGTGTTATGCTAATTTAGCGAATTTGTAGCAGATGACAGAATTTATTAATTAGTCAACCGAATTATCAACTTTAAACCTCCTCAGCCATCAACTGCTTATCATACAATTCTTTATAGGAACCGTTCTTATTGATCAGTTCCTGATGCGTGCCCTGTTCAATGATTTTACCATCATCCAATACCACAATACGGTCGGCGAGCTTGGCGGATGAAACGCGGTGTGATATAATGATAGACGTGCGCTGATCCATAATCCTTTTCAGGTTGTTCAAAATGATGTTCTCCGTGTTGGTATCTACAGCAGAAAGGCAGTCGTCGAGAATAAGAATCTTCGGATCGCGGGCAATGGCGCGGGCAATGGAAAGCCTTTGTTTTTGTCCACCCGACAGAGTGATACCTCGTTCGCCCAGCATTGTGCCATAACCGAGCGGGAAGTTTTTGATATTGTTATAGAGGTCCGCATCCCTTACGGCCTGCTCAATACGCTCGAATGGCATGTCGGTGGTGCCAAAGCGGACATTGTTTTCAATGGAATCTGAGAACAAAAATACGTCCTGAGGTACATAACCAATCTGGCGACGGTACGACTGTATGTTGTAATCCTTTAAAGGAATATCGTCGACCAGGATCTCGCCTTCGGTTGGATCATAAAGCCTGCATATCAAATGTGCCAGTGTGCTTTTTCCGGATCCTGTGGTTCCGAGTATGGCCACGGTTTCGCCCTTTTTCACGGTAAGGTCAAAGTTCTCTAATGCCTGTATTCCTGAATCGGGATAAATAAAATTGATATTTTGGAAAGCGATGGACCCGTCCAATGGGTGAGCTATATTTTTTTCGGAAACCAATGTCGTCTTCACATCCAAAAATTCATTGATACGTTGTTGTGAAGACGCTGCACGCTGAATTTGACTGGTTGTCCAGCCAAGTGCCATTACCGGCCAAGTCAACATATTGACATACAAAATAAACTCGGTGATATTACCGGGCGTAAGGTTCCCGTTGATGATCTCTTTTCCTCCCACATATATGATCAGAATGTTGCTGAGCCCAATCAGCAGAAGAATAATCGGAAAGAAAAATGAGTCAACTTTTGTGAGTTTCAGAGATTTATTTTTGAAATCCTCCGCCTCGTTTTTGAAGTTGGTAAATGAGTGCTTTTCCTGTACAAAAGATTTGATCACCCGTATTCCTGAAAAAGCCTCCTGTACATACGTAGACAAACCCGAAAGCTGTTTCTGGATTTCCTGAGACCGCTTCATGATCATACTATTGACAATGTAGACACTGATCGAAAGCAAAGGCAATGGCAGTAATACGTAGAATGTCAGCTTTACATTCACTGTCAGCATGTACGAAATAACCAGAATAAAAAGTACGATTAGGTTAATCCCGTACATCAGTGCCGGGCCTACGTAAATACGCACATTACTTACATCTTCAGAAATTCTCGCCATCAGATCTCCCGTACTGTGCTGCCTGAAAAAACTGGTCGGGAGCGTTTGATAGTGTTTGTACACATCGTTTTTCAACTCAAATTCAATGTGACGCGACATCACGATGATCGTCTGCCGAACGAGGAAAAGGAAAATACCTTTTAGTAATGCCATGGCCAGAATCAGCAATCCGTACAGCAATATGCTGAACGCAAAAATATCGTACATTTTGCTTTGGAGTACTGAGCCTGAAAACAGGTAGTATATATCCAGCGTGTCGATCACCAAATCCAGTGCGTACCGAACCAGCTGAGCAGGAATGATCCCGAAAAGGTTAGATACGTTGGTGAAGATGATCCCAAGAATCAGGTACCATTTGTATTTGAGAAGGTACTGGTTGAGGTACTTTAGAGATTTCAAGATCTATAGAATTAAAAAACGAATCCCGCAGTAGCAGGTAATTTAATAAGCCGAAACTGTATGAAAATGTTCACTCATCCTGTCCGTGCCGGTAATTTTTGACAAAGTTAAAGAAGAAGGCGGATGCACGATACAGAAAAGTTACGGAATATGTGTTTTGTCAAAACCGGAGAATGCCAATTTTAGCTAAGATCAAAAGAGACTGATACATATTTTATGCAAGTTATAGCCGGCGCTGCCAAATATCAATTTGTTTTATCGCAGATATTCAATTTTAAAAGAGTCTGTCATCGTTAAAATATGACAGAATGCTTGCCTACATTTTTTTCTATTGTTAACAAAATAGTCTAATTTTGCGGTCTATTTAAAAAAAAGAAACGCGGGGGTATTGTAACTATTAACCCTGCATTAAAATGCAGACACGTTCTTTGGTTTACTGTACCTTTTTATCCATTAGTATTCCGGCATATGCTGAATAGAAGATTATTAAGAACAAAGGCTGTTCAGGCGCTTTACGCGCGTAAATTAACTGCTGATGCCAACAGGCTGATTGCATTGGATCAAATTGAAGAGGCGTTTGCGCCGGATCTGAACTCAATGGAGTTTCAGGATCGTGCAAAGCTGACTGCTATGAAAAAGCAGGCTGGTGTAATTCTGGATGAGCTCATCAACACCGGAGATGCGAAAGAAGGGGAAGATGTTCCTGCAAAGGTGAGTGTTGTTGCCAAAAGCGCATTTCTTGCCTATCAGCGACAAACAAGCAGTGACGGACAGAAAATGGTTCGTCGTGTGCTGAATGAAACAGAAACCATTTATGATGATTTTATAAGAGTTCTTTCAATCTTCATTGAATTGTCGCACCAGGCAAGGATAGACAGAGAAAGAAAGTACGATGATCCCGAAGCCCCTTTCCCAAAGGATGGTGGTTTGAACTCCAACCGGGTAATCCAGGTACTGGAAACAGACAAAACACTTGCTGAGGAAATTATTCGAAGCGGGATCAACTGGTCAAACGAAATGAACCTGATCCGCAAAATTTACCGTGAAGCGCTTCGGAAGGATGAAGAGTACACCAAATACTGCAGCCAGGTAGAACATACTCCGGAAGAAGATCAGCTTATCGTTCAACATATACTTCGTCAGGTACTTCTGAAACATGAAATTCCATTGGATTATCTGGAACAGCGTGATTTGTACTGGACAGACCACAACGAACTAATCCGTAGCCTTGCAATCAAAACACTGAAGTCTGCGGATAGCAGTGAAACCATGCAACTTGCTCCGTTTACCAAAGATTGGGAAGAGGATAGTGCGTTTGTGGAAGAACTATATGAAACCGTAGTGAAGCAGGATGATCAATACGATAATTATCTGGATGATCAGCTGAAAAACTGGGAACTGGACAGGATCGCGCTTGTGGATATGATTATTCTGAAAACGGCTTTGGCCGAGTTGATAAACTTCCCGGGTATCCCTGTGAAAGTGACGATCAACGAATACATTGAAATTGCAAAAAGATACAGTACGCCCAAAAGTGGTAAATTTATAAATGGTGTATTAGATGTGTTGTCAGTAAAGCTTGCCAAAGAGGGAGTTATCCGTAAGAGTGGCCGTGGACTGATCGACAACAAATAATAAAAGAGGATTGGTTTGTTGGGGATGGAATAATTTTTTGACAAAATTGACTTACTTGCGGTGTAACGCCGTGTGAAATAAAAAACTAACAAACCATGAGCAAAACAACAAATGGCTTAATCGCATTCGTTACCGGATGTGTGACAGGAGCAGCACTTGGTGTACTATATGCACCTGATAAAGGAGAAGTATTACGTACGCAGTTAACATATCGCTTGTCGAAATACCGGGAAAAACTTCAGGAAGTTATTGAAGACATGGTTGACAAAAAAGACCAACCGGATAGTTTCGCGAGGGCTGAAGGTGAGAAAGTAGTGAGCGACGCGCGTGAAAAAGCAGAGAAATTGCTCGAAGACGTGGACCGGCTGATGGCACAAATCAAAGGGCAGACCAGCTGATCAATATGAGGAAAATATGCACTTATGCATTTCTTTTGATGGTCGCACTGGCAACGATAAATTGCTCAGGCAGTGAGAAAAATGAAGATTCCAAACAGGCAGACTCAAAACTGCCTGTTTTGGCGCTTATAGACAGTTCCTCATTTGATTTTGGCACGATTCAGGAAGGGGAGGTTGTAGAGCATACGTTTAATTTCAGGAATGATGGCGAGTATCCGCTCATACTGAGTAATATCACCTCTTCCTGCGGATGTACCACACCCGAATGGCCGAAAGAGCCGATCAAGTCAGGCGCGACGTC
>DASYHR010001120.1:0-5597 GCA_035998385.1 Dyadobacter sp.
ATTGAGCTTTTCAGGAGCTGTAATTAATGTCATCAGCGGTATTTATTCAAAATTATTATCTGTGATCCGGCAAAGACTCAAACCACATACAAAGTTGACAAAACAAAAACACAATAGAAATTACAAAGGTGCATTTCTTCTGTTTTATATTGAAATGTGTGCAAGTTGCAATATTGAGGGGATCAAAGGTTGCCCGCAAACATGTATACGGGGCATAAAAAAGCCTGAGATCTAGATTTGATCTCAGGCCGTATTTTTCCTTCGGAACGACTACCAGCTCCTTTTTTTATGTCCCACAAGTCCGAAATACAGGATGAATAAATATAATGGAAGCATCAACCAGTAAGCATTTTGTGTGCTGCCGATCGAGTCAGCGATACCGCCATAGACCAAAGGCATAATCGCTCCACCTGATATACCCATGATCAATAAGGCTGAACCTATTTTTGTGAATTTCCCCAACCCACTCAATGCCAATGGCCATAGCGCCGGCCAGATTACCGCGTTGGCAAACCCTAAGACCGCTATACACAATACCGACGTAAACCCTGTCGAAAATATGGCTGCTACAGTTACCACCACTCCAAGAACTGCGGAGAACATCAGGTAAGCCTGTTGAGAAACATATTTTGGAATCAAAACAATACCAAGTACATATCCGAACATCATTCCGCCCAATGTATAGGTTCCAAATAACCGCGCTTCCTCCTCAGCGAAACCAAGCGAAACACCGTAGCTGATAATTGTATCACCTGCAATGACCTCTACACCCACGTAACAGAATAGGGCAAGCACACCCAGTACAAGGTTCGGGAATTGAAAAACGCTTGTCTTCTCCACAACCACATTACTTGTAGCAACAGGCGCTTCCTCTTCTTCACTCACCTCCACTAATCCTTTCGACATGCGGATCAATAATGCCAATCCAACCAATACGCCTGTCAAAATAAGATACGGAACCACCACTTTGTCCAACTCGTCTTTCGGATCCACACTGCTTGCACCTGCCAATAACAGGCTCCCAACCACAACCTGACTGATAATACCAGCAGTTTTATTGGCAATACCCATGATACTGATTCTCTGAGCGGCACTTTCGCGCGGTCCCAGGATGGTTACATAGGGATTAGAAGCAGTTTGTAGAACCGTAAGACCGATACCAATCGTGAAAAGACCTACAAGAAACAGGTTATAACTAGCCATTTCCGCTGCCGGAATAAATATCAGCGTTCCTGCCGCCATCACCAGTAGTCCCAGTGACATTCCATTTTTAAAACCCGTCTTTTTCAACACCATCGAGGATGGTATCGCCATGAGCGTGTAGGAGATAAAGAACGCAAATGTTACCAGATAAGAGCTGGTATTGTCAAGGCTGAAAGCTTTTTTGAAGAAGGTAATAAGCGTCCCGTTTACCCACGTTACGAATCCCATTACAAAGAATAAAACACCGATAATAATAAGCGGAACCAAATAATTATTGTTCTTATTGCTCATTGAGGCAGCAGTTAAAGGGTTATAGGTTTAAATGTTAGAAGAACTTATTTATCGCAATATACGCCTAATTCAGACATTTTTAATTTTTTTTATTAATTGCCTGAGCATTTGCCAGAGCCTCAGGTTTTTAGTTTTTTTTCGGGTTCTGAACATTTTTTTTTCCTTTTACGTTGATACCGTGCAAGTAACTCCAAAGAGCATCGATCAGCGCTCCGCGGCTTTAAGTGTGTTGGACACATACTTTGTAACGACATTTAAGGCATTAGTAATTTTAGTTGGATATCAATATGGCTCAAAAAGCGGCGGTGTTCCGGAAGGAACATTTTAATGCGGCACATCGCCTTCACAATCCGGAATGGTCGGACGAGAAGAATGAAGCTGTATTTGGCAAGTGTAACAATCCAAATTTTCATGGCCACAACTATGAATTAATTATTCAGGTGACAGGTGATATCAATCCTGAGACGGGGTATGTTATTGACATGAAATTGTTGAGCGCTGTGATCAAGGAATTTGTGCTCGACCGCTTCGATCATCGCAATCTGAATCTGGATGTGGAAGAGTTCTTCAACCTGAACCCTTCAGCAGAAAATATTGCAGTAGTTATTTACACGATCTTAAGAAATAAAATTGATCAGGCGCTTGACCTGAAAATCAGACTATATGAAACAGAACGGAACTTTGTCGAATATCCCGTCCATTGATTTGCTGGAAGCAGAGGAAGTAGGAGATAACCACCTGCTCACCTCGATCGAAACCCCCATGCGTGCGGATGCATTTGCCCTGGATGACGACACGAAAATCGAGCTGATTGAGAAACATTTCCGTCATATCATGGAAATTATGGGCTTGGATCTGACTGATGATAGTTTGAAAGGCACGCCCAAAAGGGTCGCTAAAATGTATATTAAAGAAGTATTCAGCGGCCTGGATCCCAAAAACAAGCCTGCTGTAGCACTCTTTGAAAATAGATACAAGTACAATCAGATGTTGGTCGAAAAAGATATTACAGTATTCTCAAACTGTGAGCATCACTTTGTACCTATCTACGGAAAGGCACACGTGGCCTATATTTCAAGTGGTAAGGTTATAGGACTCTCAAAACTGAACCGTATTGTAGAATATTACAGTAAAAGACCTCAGGTACAGGAACGTTTGACAGTGCAGATTGCTAATGAGCTGAAACAAGCATTGAGTACGGAAGATATTGCAGTTGTGATCGATGCGCGTCACATGTGCGTACAGTCCCGCGGCGTTCGCGACTCTGGCAGCTCAACAGTGACTGCATATTACGGCGGAAAGTTCGAAGAGGAAGCTACGAAAAAAGAGTTCCTGAGTTATCTGAATTTGAGCAGATAATTAAGAGATAAGAATTAAAAATTATGAATAAGGAGAAATGAGTCTGAAAGGTCAAATAGATCAGTCAGACTCATTTCTTTTAATCTCAATTTGTAACTTTTAATTTTTAACTTTTAATTCTTGATTACACAGTTGGTCCAACCCTTTCCAACAGTGCCTTCGTCGCCTTGATCCCTTCATATTCCGAGAGCTTACTTCCTTCGTATTCAATACCTGCTATACCACGGAACCCACTCGTTTTAACAATTTTAAGGATTTTGACATAGTCGGTTTCGATACAGTTTCCTTTTTCATCAAAATCGTACGTTTTTGCACTCACACCTTTTGCAAACGGCATAAGTTCCTGCGTTCCCTGGTACCTGTCGTACGATTCAGCGCAACCACCATCTTTTCTGGTGATACAGAAATTTCCGAAATCGGGTAACGTACCTACATTTTTCAGATTTACCTGCTTCATCACTCCCGAAAGCCACTGTCCATTTGATGAAGAGCCGCCGTGGTTTTCTACAATTACATTGATTTTTGTCTTAGCAGCGAATTCTCCCAATTTGCCCAAGCCTTCAATAGCAGCTTTCGCAACGTCCTCGTTGCTTCCGCGACCAAATGCATTCACACGGATCGTCTGACAGCCAAGAAATTTAGCGGCTTCAACCCACTTATAGTGATTTTCTACAGCCTTGTTACGTGCTGCAGCGTCAGTATCACCCAATCCGCCTTCACCGTCAATCATGATCAAATGGTTTTTAACGCCATTGTCTTTGGCTCTATTCAATAGCTCAGCCAGATACGCTTTATCTTCAGCCTTATCTTTGAAAAACTGGTTGACATATTCTACAATGCTGATTCCAAACTCTTTCTTCGCCAATTCCGGGAAGTCAAGATTAGTTATTTTTTTAGCAAATAATTCCTTGTGTAAAGACCATTCGGCCAGAGAAATGTCGAACCATAGTTTTTGAGGCGCAGATGCGGCTAATAAATCGGTGATAGCCGTAGCAGCTAAAGCCGTAGCACCAGCTTTTTTAAGGAAATCCCTTCTAGAGAAATTCATCATGGGTTAGTAATTTAGAAATAATTGATATTCTTTGGATTGATTAATGCGAAGCCGTGAAGTTTCTCATTTTTTCTCAATTTTTCTGCATTTACTCCAAGATCTTTTGCGACAGTCAATCTGTTACCTTATAATCTTTTATCGATTGATTTAAGCTCCAAATATTTCATTACCAGGAGATCTCAATTCAAATTATTGTTGCGACTGATACTATAAAATAATTTCTGTACTCTTTATAAAAGATAGAAGAATGACACATTCTGCACAGTTATTTTTGGTTTCTTTGCAGTCTTTATTATAAAAAAGACGGAGGGAACAGGTGTTATGAGTACGGAGAATAATTGGAAAACGCTGACAACCAATACGGTATATGAAAATGCCTGGTTAGAACTTAGTCACCGGGAAGTGATTACACCAGGAGGATCAAACGGGATCTATGGCCTGGTAAAATTTAAAAATCAGGCGATAGGAGTATTGCCTATTGATGATGAAGACAATATATATTTAGTCGGCCAGTATCGGTACGCGATCGACGAATATTCCTGGGAAATACCTGAAGGGGGAGGAAAGCTTGGCGCTAATCCGCTGGATGCTGCAAAAAGAGAGCTGAAGGAAGAAACCGGGCTCACAGCAGGTTCCTGGACTAAACTTGCCAGAATCCACACGTCCAATTCGGCTACAAACGAAGAGGGCTTCTTATTCATCGCGGAAGATCTAGTCCAGCAGGAAGCGGAACCCGAGGATACAGAAGTGCTTCAGGTGAAAAAGGTGCCACTTGCGGAAGCTGTAGACATGGTCATGCGATCTGAAATCACCGACTCCCTTTCAGTGTGTGCAATTTTAATGGCCGCCAGGCATCGGGGAATATAACCATGATTGAAGCCTTACTGTATGGTACCATCACCGGGGTTGCATTGTGTCTCACTTTCGGTACGGTATTTTTTTCGCTGGTTCAAAATAGTGTCGATAATGGTTTCAGGACCGGAGTGAAAATTGCTTTCGGCGTATTTATCAGTGATGTGATATTTGTATTCTGCGCCATTTTCGGAACAACATTCCTTCCCGACGTTTCCAATTTTAAACAATGGATTGCCGGTGCCGGAATCATATTCCTGCTTGTTTTGGGAGTAAATAATTTTGTGAATGGTCAGCCAAATATCGCTTACCCAAAAACACGCTTTGGTAACCTTCTTTACTATTTCACGACCGGTTTTTTGCTTAATGCGCTTAATCCTGTCAACTTCATTACATGGGTAACCATCGCGACTTATATCAGATCAAACCTGCATTTCCATATGGGTCAGGTGGTAACGTTTTTTACGGCAAGTGTTATCGCTATATTCATTGTTGAATGCGCCATCGCATTTTATGCCAATAAATTAAAACGACTATTTACCCCAAAAGTAGTACTCGTGTTTAATCGGGTGACAGGCGCAATATTTATACTGATCGCCTGCCAGATTGCCTACCGCACATTCTTTTGAGCAACTCAGTAGAGTTGCTTTCCTAACACAATCTTATCCCCTGAATCATCGACTTCGAAGATTTTGGGGATACGGATGAACTTTCCCTTGACGGATTTGTGGCTGTGCATCACCAGCAGCAATTTACCTTCCAGCGAACGGAACATCATTCCATGTCCATGATTTGGGGGAGTAAAGGGTTCTTTCTCCTGAATCCAGGGGCCATCAAGCGT
>DASYHR010001133.1:0-4479 GCA_035998385.1 Dyadobacter sp.
TTTTCATTGTTGGGACAGATTGCCAGCTTGAAATGCTCTTTCTTCTGACGGTTAAAACGACTGAGATCGATAAAATTAGGAATCACCTCAATGTCCTTCGTCACGTTGAAATGTTTGTACGTATCCTTCTTCAGTGAATCCGAAACAGCAGTGATACCATCAGACTGATTGATACTAAAAGTCACCACCGGCTCGTACGACTCGTCCTTGCCTACGAGTGTAATATCGGTACCATGTAATGTGGTGATTACGGGAATATGTATACCTTGCTGGGCAAGAATCTGCTTCGCCAGGTAAGCCGACGATGCATGTGGTATGGCATAGTGAACATGAAGCAGATCCAGCTTGGCACTTTGCACAACGTTCACCATATGGCTAGACAACGCTGACTCATACGGTGGATATTGAAATAGTGGATACGTGGGTATATTTACTTCATGATAATATACGTTCTCGTTAAAGAAGTCCAACCGTTGCGGCTGAGAGTAAGTAATAAAATGAACCTGATGACCTACTTTGGCGAGCGCTTTACCGAGTTCGGTAGCCACCACACCGCTTCCTCCGAAAGTAGGATAACATACAATTCCAATTTTCATAAGTTTTTTCTATCGTGGTGATGTATTGGAAAAATGGCGAAATCTGTTTTGACTTTCCATTGATGACAAATCACTAACACAAATTGAATCCAATTTATCCCAAACGGAATGAGAAAGATTCTAATAATTGTCAATACTGTGGTAAAATGAATAATTTTAGGGTCTCAATCATATTTTACAAAGAATTACAATGAATGCGTCAGCACGCTCAAAGGTAACCATGCGTGATTTTGTTGCAGGAAGCGTGCGGCTTGTTCGTATGACAAATCTGGTCATATTGGCGTTGACCCAATATTTTACCAGGATTCTTTTGATTGGGCCGAGGCATGAATGGAAGCAGATCATTGCTGATCCCAAAATGTTTGTCCTGTCACTCTCCACAGTGTGTATTGCTGCGGCTGGCTATATCATCAATGATTATTTTGATATCAAAATAGATATCGTAAACAAACCGGAACGGGTAGTGGTAGGCCGCTATCTCAAACGGCGCTGGGCTATGGGCGCACATCAGATCCTCAATTTATTTGGAGCTTTACTCGGGCTGATCGTAAGCCCATGGATATTCCTCGTCAATGTTTTTTCAATCACCCTGCTTTGGTTTTATTCTGAAAGATTCAAGAGACAAGCATTCATAGGTAATTTCATCGTATCATTGCTTACCGGTCTTTCCCTACTAATCCTGACCATTCAGTTTCCTGAAAACCGACACCTGGTATTCATTTATGCGGTTTTTTCATTTTTCATTTCTCTGATCAGGGAGATTGTGAAGGACATGGAAGATATTAAAGGTGATGCTGCCCATGGATGCCGTACACTTCCGATCGTATGGGGAATTCCACGGACACGTACTTTTCTCTATGCTGTGATATTCCTTTTCGTTTTCACATTATTCCTGATGGCGAAGGTACTCGACAATCCGGTGTTGATCTGGCTGTTTCTGCTGTTGCTCGCCCCTATTGCGTATATGATCTTTAAATTAAGCAGCTCAGATACCAAAAAGGAATTTAAAGAAATCAGTAACCTTTGTAAGATCATTATGCTTTTAGGCTTACTTACCATGCTTTGGGCTTGATTATTTTTTCCGCTTGCTCAATAGTTGAACGGAATGATAGTTCCTACGATTTCAAATCTTACATTTATACTTATTCAAACTAACCACTCTTCAAAATGAAAAAAATTGTACTTGGTATATTTCTCCTTGTGGTTACGGCTCTAAGCGCTGTGAATGCGCAGGATTGTATGGGTTTTAATTTGAAAGCAGGTAGCGGCTTTGAGATGGACAACTTTGATGGTAAAGGAAAACCAACCGGTAAACTGATATACAAAGTCGCCAGCGTAACCAATGAGAACGGTTTTGTGGTGTACACTATTGACTTCGAATCACTGAGTTCAAAAGGAAAATCCGATCTGAAAAATACCTACAAAATGCGTTGCAAAGGCAATGTGCTTTCGCTCGATACCAAATCACTCGTAAGTCAGGAACAAATGAAGTCGCTTGAAAATTTTGAAATGAAATTCACTTCAGACGACATTGAATATCCTGCCAAACTAAAAGCAGGTGAAAAGCTGAAGGATGCAACACTGAAAGGCGAAGGCGCTTCAGGTCCGTTAACAATGACCATGAATATGCTGATCAGCAACCGTATGGTAGGCGAACAGGAAAAATTAACTATCCCCGCCGGAACATTCGATGTACATAAGGTGTCGGCCGATATGCTAATGGAAACCCAAATGGGAATCAAGATCAAAATTGATATGCACACTGTTTCCTACCGTGCCGATGGTGTGCTTTGGGATCTGAAAACGGAAACTTACCGCAAAGGTAAATTGATGGCCTCTTCCGTTTTGACTAAGATATATTGAGAGTTTATTACTCCTAACAAAACGGCTTCCAATTCATCGGAAGCCGTTCTTTTTTATAGCTTTGCCGGATACTTCCGTATTCCAAAGTTAGTTTTTGTAATTATCAGCCCATTATCAATGAAACGTATTGCCATCTTCGCTTCCGGCTCAGGCTCCAATGCCGAAAAAATTTCTGCCTATTTCTCTGACCGGACCGATGTTAAGGTTACGCTTATTTTAACTAACAATCCGCAGGCCGGAGTGATTGCCCGTGCCCGCAAACTGCATATTCCGGTTCTGATCTTTGACAGACATACATTCTACGAAACTGAAAGAATTCTTGATATTTTAAAGAATAACCAAATTGACCTGATTGTACTGGCCGGATTTATGATGCTTATTCCGACCTATCTGGTAAATGGTTTCGAGAATAAGATCGTCAATATTCATCCGGCACTTCTTCCTAAATACGGTGGAAAAGGAATGTACGGGCATTTTGTACATGAAGCGGTTGTTGCTGCCAAAGAAACTGAATCAGGAATCACGATCCACTTTGTGAATGAACATTACGACGAAGGTAACATTATATTCCAAACCAGTTGTGAGGTGCTTCCTACAGACTCTCCGGATGATGTGGCAGCTAAAATTCACATTCTGGAACATGCTCATTTCCCGCAGGTGATCGACAAACTCATTACACAGGCCTGAGTAAAAGCACTATTATGATCAATTTCATACTGGCTGTACTTTTTACCGTTGCGCTCTACCTGATCATGAGGGCTTATCCTCAGCACAAGGTCAACTCATTCCATGCAATTGTATTTAACTACTATTCTTGTGTAGCAACTGGTCTCGTACTAACGCCCGATCTCGGTGTGTTCAGCCAGGTTTCATTCACATCAACCGGAACATTACTGACGCTGTCGCTTGGTACTCTTTTCGTGGTAGCATTTATGCTGATCGGACTCACTGCACAGAAAGTAAGTGTAACTGCCGCGTCGCTTGCCGGCAATATGTCACTTGTGATACCAGTTCTTTTCGGGCTATTCGTATTTAAAAACAATAACAAAGAATTTACAGCACTTAATTATACAGGGCTTCTTGTCGCGCTAATCGCACTCGCTTTGGGAGCAGTTCAGCAATCAGCGAATAAATCGACCGAAACCAGGTCAGACAATTCATCTGCTTACCTGTTTTGGCTATTGCCAGTACTTACTTTTATGGGTAGCGGAACCAATAATACGTTGATTAATTATTTATCTGCAACCTATTACGCCCCGGGCCAGTCCACCGTTTTCATGATCATCGCCTGCGCCGGTGCGGTCCTGATCGGAACAACTCTGCTTCTTTACAAGATATTCGTTCAAAGAGAAGAACTTACCTACCGAAGTGTTTTAGGCGGACTATTGCTCGGCGTGCCCAATTTTTTATCATTGTATTTTCTGTTGAAAGCGCTTGCCGCGTTTGGTAACAGTGCTGCCTATGTATTTCCGGTTTACAATATTCTTACCATGCTGGTTTCCTCTTTTGCTGCATGGATTTTTTACAAAGAGCGACTTAATGTTTATAATAAGATAGGTTTGTTTCTTGCAGTTGTTGCCATAGCGCTCATATCCTATCAGGAACTGGGATTGTAATTACCCCGTTACCCATACAAATTACCCGAAATGACAAATACAGCTTCACTACTACGTATAGGAAAATCGACTTCTGATCTAAACAAACGACAAAAGGAATTCAACCTGCTTTGTGAAAAAATCGCAAAACTTGATGAACAGATTCCTGAACTTGAGAACGCCAGAGATGAAATCATACGGCGGATCCCCATCGATCTGAACCCGTTGGTTATGGAATACCAGGGAATAAGAGCAGAAATTATTCATCTTATGGACAGGACTTACGAAGCTGATCTTTACCGTAAAATATACCTTGACAAGTTATCCTACCTCATTACAGAAGGTGCTTTCGAACTGATTGCAAACTATGGATTTGACGAACTTAAACCGGTTTTCAATAAATATTCTGAGATTGATATTGAAAA
>DASYHR010001154.1:0-4542 GCA_035998385.1 Dyadobacter sp.
GTAGGTAGCATATCCGGTAACGAATAAGTCACGGGAGGTACTTACGGCTTGTTGCAAAACCGCCACTTCTTCACGTTTGAACTCCGTTATTTTTCTCGAATTCTCAATGCGGTTCAAACTCGTACTTACTTCCTGAAAACCAGTCAGAATCGATTTGTTGTAATTATAAAGGGATTCTTTGCTACTGGCTTCCGCTCTTTTCTGACCTGCTTTCAGCGCTTTTCTATTGAGCAGCGGAGCAGTAAGTCCGCCCAGTGCATTGTATGCGATAGATCCCGGATTGAAAATCAAACTACTTTTAAAAGCATTAAAACCCAGCATTGCAGTGATGTTCAGGGACGGCATAAATGCCAGACGGGCAGCATGTTGATCTTCATAATTTGCCAGCATCTCCAGTTCTGCCTGTTTCACATCAGGACGGTTACGAAGCATCTGTGTAGGGATACCCGCCTGCACCTGCTCTGGGAAGGTTTGCTGCACCACTGTACTGCGTGTGATCTTTTGCGGGAAGCGACCTAATAGTAAATTCAACTGATTCTCCGCAGCAATGATGCGCTGGTTCACGTCAATCTCCAGACTTTGTGTATTCAATAGCTGGGCCTTAAACTGGCGCACAGCCAACTCATTAGCGCGGCCCGCCTCTTTTTGGACACCGATTGTCTCCACAGCAGTTTGCTGTAAGTTGATATTCTTTTTGATGATGTTGAGTTCTGTATCCAGATTCATCAGCTCAAAATACAAGCTTGCTACATTCGCTACGATGCTTGTAGTGATCGCTTGCCGCGCTTTTTCAGAAGCCAGAAACCGGGTGAACGCCGCTTTTCGCTGGGTTCTCAATTTTCCCCAGATATCGATTTCCCATGAACTGCGCAGTCCGGCAAAATAGTCGGGCAGGAGGGGCGCTGGTAATTTTCTGTTTTCGTCCAGATTTGGTGAGAAGTTGGTATCATAGTTACCAACACCATCCATGGTATAATCTCCGAATTTTCTGCCGCCACCGGATATTTCCACATCCACAACCGGAAGTAACGCACCCTTAGCAAACAATACATTTGTCTGTGCCATTTCGATCCGTTGCACAGCCATTTTCAGATCCAGATTATTCTGAATAGCGGTATCCAAAAGGGCAACCAGATTTTGATCTGTGAAAAAGGTTTTCCATGGAATATCGCCGATTCCGGTTGTGTCTTTATGTCCTGTAAAAGTTTCCGGAGCCTGAACAGGAACCTGAGGCACAGGCTTGGATACCTTACAGCTGCTCACGACCAATGCCGAGGCAATCAGCATTGGATATATTTTATATGTTCTCATTTATGTCTGTTTCGAATTTGATAATAAGGATCAGCCTGCCGTCATCCGGAAGGCTGATCCGGGAAGCTAGTGTAATACTTCTTCCTGTGTCACCACCGTGGGTTTGGGCGGTTTGCTTCCTCTTACCATACTGGCAAACAGTACGTACAATCCGGGAATCACGATAACTCCGAATAGTGTTCCGATGAGCATACCGCCTGCTGCTGCCGTACCGATAGAGCGGTTACCAATTGCACCTGCTCCGGACGCTACCACCAAAGGAATCAGACCTGCCACGAATGCAAAAGAAGTCATCAGAATAGGGCGTAACCTTTCTGTAGCACCTTCCAGTACTGCATCCACCACTGTACGACCTTCTTTCTGGCGAAGTATGGCGTACTCAACAATCAGAATGGCATTTTTACCCAGCAAACCGATGAGCATGACGAGCGAAACCTGAGCATAAATGTTGTTTTGCAGTCCCATCAACTTCAGTGCAAGGAATGCACCGAATACACCCGTTGGCAATGACAAGATCACAGGCAGCGGAAGCAGGAAGCTTTCGTACTGCGCTGCCAATAGCAGGTATACGAATATCAGACATATTGCAAAAATGTAGATGGCCTGGTTGCCGGAAAGGATTTCCTCGCGCGTCATACCTGACCATTCATATGTAAATCCTCTTGGCAGACTTGTTGCCGCCACTCTTTCAACCGCTTTAATCGCATCACCACTGCTATATCCCGGAGCAGCGTCTCCATTGATCATCGCAGATGTAAACATGTTATATCTGGTCAAAAGCTCTGGTCCATACACGCGCTCCAAGGTGATGAAAGTGGAAAATGGCACCATTTCGCCGCGGTTATTCTTCACATACAATTTGAGAATATCTTCCGGGTTTTTCCTGAAATCCGGATCCGCTTGCACCATCACTTTATACATTTGTCCGAAACGGATAAAGTTGGAAGCATACAAACTACCAATAAGTGTCTGTAAAGTACTCATTGCCATGTCCACAGAAACCCCTTTTTTGGAGGCTATATCAGCATCTACGTGGATCATATACTGAGGGAAGCTTGCATCAAAACTACTGAAGGCCGTGGCGATCTCAGGAGTATCCATCAAATCCTTCACGAACTTGTTAGTGATATCGGCGGTCTTTTGCAGATCATCACTACCTGTTTTATCCTGAACCCTTAGCTCGAAACCACTTGAGTTACCAAACCCGGGAACGGTCGGTGGCGGGAAAAACTGAATATCAGCATCAGTGATATGTTTGGTTTTCTTTTCCATTTCGGAAATAATATCCTGAACGGATACATCTCGTTCATCCCATGCTTTCAGGTTAATCATGGCCATACCATAGGAAGAACCAGCCGATTCGGTAATCAAACTATATCCTGATAAAGAAGAAACCGATTCCACGGCTTCCAATGATTGCGCCACTTTCTGAATTTCATCCAGTACAGCTTCAGTCCTTTCCACCGTAGATGCTACCGGAGTAGTCACATTCACATTAATTACCCCCTGGTCTTCCGTAGGAATAAAGCCTGTTGGCAGCACAGTATTGATTCCATAAGTCCCTATACAGAACGCCAGAAGCAGGCCGATTGTAATCATCCGTCTATTAACAATCAGAGAGAGCAGTTTTCTGTATTTGTTCGAAATGGCGTCATATCCATTGTTGAAACCACGGAAAAATCTGTCCAGAGGTGTGTTTTTGGAGGGCTGTCCGTGTGTGTTTTTCAACATCAATGCGCAAAGTGCCGGCGTCAGTGTAAGTGCATTGATACCGGAAATAACGATTGAGATGGCAAGTGTGATCGAGAACTGGCGGTAGAAGATACCCACAGGGCCAGACATGAACGCAACCGGTACAAATACCGCCGACATTACCAGGGTGATGGCAATAATAGCACCGCTCATTTCTTTCATAGATTCGATCGTAGCTTGCCGCGCATCCAGATGTTTTTCGGCCATCTTCGCATGGACGGCCTCGACGACGACAATGGCATTATCTACCACAATACCAATTGCCAGTACAAGTGCAAACAAGGTAAGCAGGTTGATCGAAAACCCGAATAGCTGCATGAATGCAAAGGTACCTACAAGTGCCACCGGTACAGCCAATGCCGGGATCAGTGTCGAACGGAAATCCTGAAGGAAAAGGTATACGATGATGATAACGAGGATAAATGCCTCGATCAGTGTACGCACAACTTCATGGATGGAGGCATCAAGGAAACGGGAAACATCATAGGAAACGAAATAATCCATGCCCGGAGGGAAGGTGGTTCCTTTAAGCTCAGCCACTTTTGCTTTGATATTGGCAATTACTTCCTGGGCATTGGAACCCGGGCGCTGTTTGATCATGATCGAAGCAGAAGGTTTTCCGTTCGATTTTGACGCCATATCGTATTCAAGTGTACCAAATTCTATATCGGCTACATCTTTCAGTTTCAGCATGGAGCCGTCCGGATTGGAACGGATGACAATATTCTCATACTGTTCCGGCTGAAAAAGTTTTCCGGTATACTTAAGTACATATTGTAATGCCTGGGTTTCTCTTCCTGAGCTGACCCCCGTCTTTCCGGGAGCTGCTACTACATTCTGATCGCGGATTGCCTGCACAACCTCGTCGGCAGACACGCTGTAGCCATTCATACGATCCGGCTTGAGCCACACACGCATGGAGTAGTCTTTGCTACCCATGATCTGGGCACGACCTACACCGTCGATCCTCTTTAATTCTTTCAGGATATTGATATCAGCGAAGTTGTATACAAAGTCTTCGCCAACTGTTGAATCTGAACTCATGATGTCCAGATACATCAACATACTATTCACTTCTTTTTCTGTGGTTACACCGGCTTTGATTACCTCTTCAGGCAATTCATCAATCACCGTTTGTACCCTGTTTTGCACGTTTACTGCGGCAAGGTCAGGATCAATACCCACATTAAACGAAACTGTAATTGTGGTTACACCATCATTACCGGATACGCTGGTCATATAAGTCATACCAGGAACACCATTTATAGCACGTTCGAGCGGAACGGCTACGGCATCCACGCAGACTTCGGAGTTAGCTCCTGTATATGTGGCGGTTACAACGACGGAGGGCGGTACAATATCGGGAAACTGAGACACTGGCAAGTCCAGAAATGCCAATAGTCCGAGCAGAGTAATAAAGATTGAGATGACCAGTGATAACACCGGTCGTTCTATAAATTGTTGAAACATGATGGTTTA
>DASYHR010001155.1:0-7017 GCA_035998385.1 Dyadobacter sp.
TTTACTTTTACAAACTTTTGTCAGTAGTTTCATAAGGTAGCTGCTTTAAGTATTCTCCCCTGACAAAATCATGCTGCACATTTTCAGATTTGATCGTCGCTGACAAACATGGAAATGTTATTTTACAGCATATTAGTCTGAATAATTTCCTTAATTTAGGATCGGAATAATATTATTTTTCAACAACAAAGTACTATGTTGTTGAAAATAAATGGTTTGAACTTGCAGCAATGTCAGAGGAAGAGCAACTGTGGAAACACTTTACAGGCGGGGATGAAAAGGCGCTGGAGCAGCTGATAAGGCTGTTTGGGAAACCACTTGCACTTTATGGCAGAAAGCTGGTTAAAAATGATCTGCTTATTCAGGATTGCATTCAGGAAGTGTATATTCAGCTATGGCAATACCGCTCGGGACTGCGCCAACTGACGGAAATCCGCCCCTATCTTTTTACCTGCCTGCGCCGTAAGATTATCAATACGCTCAAAAAGGAAAGTGTATTCGTAACCAGTGAACAAGAGGAGGAAGCGCCATTCCTCACTGAATTTTCAATTGAAACACGTCTCATCGAAAACGAAACGGAGGCCGAACGTGTACGCACGATCAATCACTTCATAAACCAACTTCCCCGCAGACAAAAAGAAGCCATTTATCTTCGTTTTTTTGAAAACATGAACAACGACGAAATCGCAGAAGTGATGGGCATCAAATACCAGACAGCCACTAATCTTATTCATGAAGCACTGGCTGCCCTGCGTCAATCATACCCTCATAATTCGATATCAGTCATGTTTTTTTACTTTCAATTTTATCTTTTTTAAAAATTTCAAAAAAAAATATAATCAAACCAGTATAAACCGCCACAAGTGTTGCTACTGCTTATAAACAGCAATATCAACATTTCATGATAAACTATTCCCATTACACAGTAGCCGACTATTTGTCTGACGAAAGCTTCAGACAATGGGTACTTAGCGGAGGCTTCCGAAATAGTGAAACACCATGGAGTTTATGGCTGTCGCAAAATCCTGAACCGGCAAAAGAAGCCAGCAAAGCAAGAGAAATTATCCTGGCCACAGTCATTCGGGAGGAGCCATTTCCTGATGATTATTTTGAAACGATAAGAAACGAAACCCTTAAAACCGTGCGGGCCGGAAGAAGCGGCTACGTAAGACCCGTATACTGGCGCGCTGCAGCAGCTATTGTGCTGATCTCCGCTTTTGCCAGCTGGTATCTACTTACGAAACAACCATCCGGAACGATTCAGACGGAACACTATACCACCAACACTACCGAAGCAATTCCTGCAGTTATTTACAAAGAGAACAAAACGAATACGGTCGTGCCTGTTGCATTACCGGACGGGAGCTCTGTACTGCTTCACCCTGAAAGTACTTTGAAATATGAAAAAGAAGCAGGTGGCAACAGGACGGTACACCTCACAGGAAAGGCTTTCTTTGAAGTCACTAAGGACCCCTCGTCTCCATTTTTAGTTTACAGTGGTGAAATGCTGACGAAAGTATTAGGCACAAGTTTCACGGTTACCGCGTATTCAGGAGATCAGGATTATTCGGTAGTTGTAAAAACGGGTAAAGTTGCTGTTTCAAAAGTCTCGGAACAGACTGGCAAAAATGAAACGGTAAACCTGGTTCCTAACGAACAGGTAGTTTTCAACCGAGCAAAAGCGGATTTTAACAGGAAAGATCTGGAAGCCGGAGACCTGGAGAAATATGTGCCTGCCACGCCAAACTCTTATGCATTTACAGACACTCCGGTTGCAACAATCTTTGAACAGATAGGAGCAGCCTACGGACTGAAAATAGATTTGAACCAGACCATACTGGAAGGCTGCGAGTTAACAACCAACCTCACCGATGAGCCACTATTTGAGAAACTGAATATTGTATGTAATTCAATTGGACCCGGCACCAGCTACATCATTGAAAACGAACATATCAGGATTTTATCAAAAGGATGTAATCAATAAAAATTTCATATATAAACCCGAATCTATGCCAATAAACACGACTTACTCTCTCTGACAGGTCCATAAAAAAGCCGGGCATGTTCGTACCATGACCGGCTAAAATCCCCGACTTGTATTTCGATGCCAAGCTACTCCCCTGCCGGGGAGTATGAGGAATGTTTTTGCCTTTTCAAATCACAAAAACCTATTAAATCTATGCAAAAAAATTATAACTATACCCATCTGTGGTTTAGGATTATGAAAATTACTACAGTGCAGATTTTAATGACAGTGCTGTTCTACAGCGTTTCTTATGCAAGTGCTGCACAGGAATTGCTTCAAAAGCGACTGAAAATATCCCGGGAGAATACGGAAATGCGTACCGCTCTGGATCAGATCAGCAAAGCGGCCAACGTCAGGATCTCATTTAATTCAAAACTGATACCAAAAGGACAACCTGTAACCCTGTATGCCAACGACGAACGTTTGTCGGAGGTACTCGACAGAATTCTGACACCATACGGAGTTTCGTACATCATCATGAACAAGCAGATCGTACTTCGTAAAAATACGGAGAAAGATCAAAGTGAAACATTGGACGTACAAGCTTCCCCGGCTATTGACCGCACTATCGCCGGAACTGTGAAGGACGCAGCCAGCGAGCCGCTCCCAGGCGTGAGCATCATCGTGAAGGGAACCAGCCGGGGTACTACAACTGGACTTGACGGCCGTTATTCCATAGAAATTCCGGATAACGCTGTGCTTACATTTTCCTATGTTGGTTATGAAACGCGAGACGTTGAAATTGGCAACCAATCCGTACTGGACGTTACATTGACGAATGACGACAAAACACTTGAAGAGGTGGTTGTGATCGGATACAACCGTGTGAAGAAAAGCGATTTAACGGGATCGGTAGCCAGTGTTGGCGCTGATGAAATTAAGAAAAGACCAGTCGCAAACGTACTGCAGGCTATGCAAGGCAGAGCTGCCGGGGTGGATATTACCTCTAACGAACGTCCGGGAGAAATGGGCAGTATACGTATACGGGGAAACCGTTCACTTAGTGCAAGCAATTCACCTTTGTATGTGGTAGATGGGATTCCGCTCGCCGCTGGTGGCATTGAGTCCATCAACCCTAATGACATTGAGTCGATTGACGTTTTGAAAGATGCTTCCGCCACAGCCGTATTTGGTTCCCGTGGTGCGAATGGAGTTGTTCTGGTCACTACCAAACAGGGTAAAAGCGGAAAGCTTTCACTCAACTATATTGGTACAACCACGATCGAAAACCAGCACGATCGTACCCAAATGATGAACTCACCGCAATATGTTCAGTTCAGAAGAGATGCATTTCGCCGCGCAGGCAATTACCCTGCAACACCCACACAGGCTGATGACGAGCGTATCTTCGGCGGGGACTCCTATGCGTTGGCCAACATCATGAAAGGCTGGGAGGGCGGAAACTGGAACGGAGACCTCGTACCGACTACGAACTGGACTGACATGGTACTCAAAACCGGCGTAACGCAGGATCACACATTGAGTCTGAGCGGTGGAACTGATAAAATGAAAGCCTATGGTTCTGTCGGATATTTGTTTCAGGACGGTACTCAGCGGGGCCAGGATTTTGAGCGTTTCAACGCAAAGTTCAGTGTTGAAATGTCCCCGGTAAAATGGTTCAAATTCGGAGGCAGCATCAACGGGACCTTCAGTTTACAGAACTACGGTTTCGCGTCGAGCAGTGCCTCAGGAGCAGGAAACCTGTATTTTGCAGCTCAAGGTATGCTTCCGTTTGCAGTGCCTTTTGATGACAACGGGAACCGTATCAACCTGCCTGGTGGCGATATCAATATTCTGAATCCGATTGGTGAGGACAAATACAATATCAACGAAAGAAAGGTACTTCGCACACTGGGCGTTTTGTTCGCCGAGGTAGATATTTTGAAAGGGTTGAAATACCGCATGAACTTTGGCCCCGATTTTTACAATCTGCGCAACGGAAGATGGATGGACAAAAATTCTATCAACCGTGGTGGAGGTGAGCCGGGATCGACCAACTATGCTCAGCTGAACCAAACTTCGCGTTTCTCTTACACGCTCGATAATCTTCTTTATTACGATCGTACTTTTGGCAAACATACAATCGGTCTGACTTTGCTCCAGAGTGCATCATCTAACCTGACAGAAACCAGCGGAATGACGGCTACAAACCTTCCCTGGGACAGCCAGAGATGGCATCAGCTTAACTCCGTGAGTGCATTGGATGGGTTTGGAACAGGTCTTAGCGAGTCGCAGTTGTTGTCCTATATGGGTCGTTTCAATTATGGTTTCAACGACAAATACATGATCACGGCATCCGCGCGATGGGATGGAGCGTCACAGCTGGCGCCAGGCAACAAGTGGGATTTTTTCCCATCAGCCGCATTTGCGTGGAATATTGATCAGGAAGAATTTCTTAAATCAGTTCCCTGGGTCAATATGTTGAAAACGCGTATCGGATTTGGTAGTACAGGTAATGCTGCCATCAGCCCTTATCAGACGAAAGGAGCTATTGAAACCCTTTATTATACCTGGGGAAATAAGGTCGAAGCAGGTTATGTATCTTCCGATGCTTCTCTTGCCAATCCGGTTGTGATGGCTAACCTCAACCTGGGCTGGGAACATACCACACAATGGAATCTTGGTATTGATTTCGACATTTTCCGTCGTCGCATAAGCGGTACTATTGACCTGTATACTTCCCGTACATCTGATCTGCTGTTGCAGAGAAGCATTCCGTCTATTGTTGGTTATGTATCAACCTGGGATAATGTGGGGGTAACGTCGAACAAAGGAATAGACCTGACCATCAACACTGTGAATATTAAAAATCGTGGCTTTGAATGGAACACAGCGTTAAATTTTTCAGCCAATAAAGATAAAATTGACGAGCTGGCTAACGGCAAAAATGATGATCTGGCTAACCTTTGGTTTATCGGTCAGCGTTTATCGGTTTATTATGACTACACCAAACAGGGAATCTGGCAAAATACAGAGGCTGATACGGAGGAAATGGCAAAGTTCAATGCCAACGGACACAACTTCAGAGCGGGCGATATCAGGGTCGTAGATTTGAATGGTGACTATCGTATTGATGCAAATAATGACAGGAAGATTGTAGGAAATTCGAGTCCGAAATTCACGTTTGGTTTCAATAACACCTTTACTTACAAAAACTGGGACCTTGCTGTATTCATGTTCGGCCGCCTTGGATTTACTGTAGCAAGAGGAGCCGAATCGCTGCAAGGCCGTTTTTCTCAACGTGTGGTTGACTACTGGACTCCCGAGAATCCGACGAACGATTACCCGTCACCCAACTATAATTCAGCTGCCGGAGACCCATTCAAAAGCGCTATGAATTATCAGGATGGCTCATTTGTAAAAATCCGTAACATATCATTGGGTTACAATCTTCCTGCTACCATTGCCGGAAAAATGCGCATGACCAATTGCCGCGTGTATGCACAAATTCAGAATCCTGGTCTTATCTACTCCAAAATATCCTGGCTGGATCCGGATCTTGGCGGATCCACTTTCAACCGAGGATTCGTGTTCGGTTTGAATGTAGGTTTCTGATCAACCCTTTGTTATATCTTTTATAAACGAATTATATGAATCATATAAAGTCAATATTTACCAAATTCTGCATGGGTGCTCTTTTGCTTGCTGTACCTTCTGCTTGTAAAGAAAGCTTCCTGGATGAAGATCTGATTACCTCCAGAAGTACGCAGGACTTCGAAACCCCAAACGGACTGGACGGACTGGTAACGGGCATGTACCAAAGCCTGCGCTTCCATTTCAATTACGAATGGGCGTACGCAACTACCAATTATGGTACCGACGAATTTGCCGTAGGTGGTGACCGCACCATGCAAATGTGGAACTCTTACGATGCCAACCTCAATTCCCTGACCGGCGATGTGAGAACGGTTTGGGATAACATGTATGGTAATATCAACTCTGCCAACATCGTCATCAAAAATGTACCGGTATTCTATGGAGATGGCACCAACCGCAATACACGGTTGGGTGAAGGGCATTTCATGCGTGGCTTTGATTATTTTAAGCTTGTAAAACAGTTTGGCGGTGTGCCTCTGAAACTGGAACCATCGACCGAAGTTGAGCTGGAATTTACCCGTAATACGGCACAGGAAGTATATGCGCAGATCATTAGTGATCTTGAAAAGGCCTATGAATTATTGCCGGCCACACCTGCCGAAACCGGTAGAATTACAAAATGGGCAGCAGCGCATTTCCTTGCAAAAGCGTATTTGTACAGAGCGAGCGAACTGAACAGCGACTGGAATAGCAGCAGCCGTCAGGCTGATCTTGAAAACGTTGTAAAGTATGCCAATCTGGTAATAGACGGGGGTTCGCATTCGCTTGCTCCTAATTTCAGTGATCTTTGGAACTATACCGCCGTAGATGGTCCTTCTGAAAGACTACCGGAAATCATCCTTTCCGCCCAGTTCTCCGGTAACACTTCTACACAAGGTCGTTACGGAAACCAGGTTCATTTGTATTACCCGTCGGTATATCAGAATCTGGCAGGTATGCAGCGTGATATTGCAGGCGGACGTGAATTCCAGCGGCTTCGCTCTACCGACTATGCACTGGATGTCTACGACAGAGTGAATGACAGCCGTTTCTGGAAAAGCTTTAAGACAGTATATCTTTCAAACCGGCCTGCTGCCGCGCCACTATGGACCGCGGCAAATGCACCAAGTGCTGATCTTGTAGGCAAGGCCAGATTTGCAGGAGGAGAGCAATCAATCCTCTACATCGTCAATAACGCAGGCGACACACGATATACTGCACAGAATATTCAGCAACGGGCGCCGCATATGTTTGTGAGATACTTCTCCGGTCAGGCTGAAAATATGCTGGGTGGCCATGGCAATTACGAAGCGAGCCGTTTTGTGGCTTTGTCCAAATTCGCTGATGGCTCACGTATTTCAGTAGCCACGCAATTTGGTCAGCGTGATGGTATCCTTGCCCGCCTGGCGGAAACT
>DASYHR010001167.1:0-2027 GCA_035998385.1 Dyadobacter sp.
TTCCATCTTCAATGAGCAGACAACGCATCGCCCAGCTGCAGAGGTTCTTATCGTCTGCGGGATTATGTTTGTTCCACAAAGTCTTAGGAACCACGCCAAACATAGCTCCGCCATCCAATTTGAAGAAGCCGGTATCGATGATATGAATTTTCATAGGGTTTTTATTAAATAAAATCGTCGTTGTTTCATAGGTTTGCAAACCAACATGCGCTAACATATCATAATTTTCCCAATTTACGACTCTTTTTCGGGCTGTATTTGCCCTCGTACTATGTGTATTTCTATTTTTGAAAAGTCACGTTTCAGACTTTTATATTTGAGTTTCATGTTGCTGTCTGGCGTTGCAGTTGCGCAGAAAACGCCCATAGAGTACGTAGAAACGCGAATTGGGACGGCTGCTTCTGCTACCGAAAGTGCTACACAACACAGTGAAGCAGGAAGCGAACTGAAAGGGCAGACTATTCCTGCAGTGGGTGCTCCGCACGCGATGACACAATGGACACCACAAACCCGGTCAACTGAAACCAAATGTATAGCTCCGTACTACTTTAACGATAGCAAATTTCAGGGCTTAAGAGGAACACATTGGCTGAACGGTTCCTGCGTACAAGACTATGGTACGCTTACGGTAATGCCACTATCAGGCGAACTGAAAGTAAATCCTGAACTGCGCGCATCGGCATTTTTACATGAGAAAGAAAAAACGGGTCCGGATTATTACGGCGTATACCTGGAAGATTACAAGATCAATGCTGAAGTAACGGCTTTGTCGAGAACGGCTATGATGCGTTTCCGTTTTGCAGGTGGAGAAGATAACTTTATTGTCATCGAACCGAACAGTGATGAGGGGGAAGGCTATGTAGAAGTCTTTCCTGAAAGAGGAGAGGTAGTGGGTTATAACCCTGTTCACCGTATTTATCAGGGATCCGGGCAGCATGCAGGTTTCAGTGGTTACTTTATCGTAAAATTTGATAAAAAAATTACGCAGCATGGTGTCTGGAATGGCGACACGCTTGTGCCATTTGCCAGAGAAATCATGGGAAAAGGAAACCGTGAAAAACTGGGTGCCTATGTTGGTTTCGGCGTGGCCGGACAGGTTGTTGAGGTCAAAATCGGAACGTCATTTACCAGTATGGAAGGCGCCAGACTGAATCTTGAAAAGGAGCTGGGAACAAAGTCTTTTGAAACGGTTCAAAAAGAGACCAGAAGGAGTTGGAATGATGCGCTGGGAACTGTGCAGGTTACAGGTGCTGAGAAAGATAAGATTTTGTTATACAGTGCGTTGTATCGTGCAAAGTTGTCTCCCCGTTTATTTTCAGATATCGATGGTAAGTACCCCTCATTTGCAGGAGGTACTCCACTACAAAAAGCGGAAGGCTTTGACTACTATTGCGATTTCAGCATGTGGGATACGTTCCGCGCAGCGATGCCTCTGCATCATTTACTGGAACCGAAGCACTCTGGTGACATGATGCAGTCATTGGTCAAAAAGGCAGAACAGGGTGGGTGGATGCCGATTTTTCCTTGCTGGAATCAATATACCGCAGCCATGGTTGGTGATCATTCTGCATCGGTAATCGCCGACGCCTATGCCAAGGGAATCCGCAATTTCGATCTGAAATCAGCCTATACCTACTTGCGTAAGAATGCTTTTGAAACCAACTCTAATCCTAAAAGCTATGAAGAAGGCAAAGGCAGAAGAGGAATGGAGTCCTACCTCAAATATGGTTATATCCCGCTGGAGGACAGCGTGTGGCAGGCATTTCACAAACGGGAACAGGTAAGCCGCACATTGGAATATGCTTACGACGACTTCGCATTGTCTGTTTTAGCGAAAGGTTTGGGACATGCAGAAGATGCACGGATTTTGCAGCAGCATGCCATGAACTACAAAAATGTCATTGATCCTTCTACAGGGTATGCACGCGGAAGATATGCAGATGGAAGCTGGATCAAATCATTCGACCCTTTTGCCAAACGTTCTCCGTTTATTACAGAAGGCTCTCCGGCGCAATATACCTGGTTTG
>DASYHR010001171.1:0-17530 GCA_035998385.1 Dyadobacter sp.
CCATCAGTAATTTGCCATCTTTTTCAATAATGGTTGGGGTCATGGATGAAAGCATTCTTTTGCCTGGCGCTATGGCATTGGCTTTATTGCCAATCAGCCCGTACATATTGGGTGCCCCGGGTTTTACACTGAAATCATCCATTTCATTGTTCATCAGATAACCTCCGCCTTTGATGACCACCCTGCTGCCGTAGCTGCCATTCAAAGTTGTAGTTACCGACACCGCATTCCCGTCTATATCTACGACTGAAAAGTGTGTCGTTTCCATACTTTCGTATCCGGCTATATCACCTGCGCTGATCGCCTTACTGTCACTGGCCTTATCCCAGGAAAAACTTGTCCATCGGTTTTTGAGATAGTTATTATCCATCAAATCTTTAATAGGGATTTTTATGAAATCCGGATCTCCGAGGAATTTTGCACGATCAGCATAAACTCTGCGCTCCGCTTCGATCATCACCTGCGTAGCAGAATCGCTGTGCCAGCCCCATTTTTTCAAAGGAAATGGTTCCGTCAATCTGAGAAGTTGAACTAGTGCTATGCCTCCGCTGGACGGAGGTGCCATGGTGATGACTTTATAATTTTTATACGTTTCGGAAATCGTTTCGCGCCATTTGGAATGATACGATTTGAGGTCATTTTTAGTGATAATGCCTTCCTGATTGCGATTGATATCTTTCACCAGTTGCCTGGCTACTTTTCCTGCATAAAATCCATCGCGCCCTTTCTTCTGTATACGTTTCAATACTTTTGCCAGATCTTTTTGAATCAGCCTGTCTCCGGTAACCCATTCACTGCCGTCGGTTTTTTGAAAATAAGTGGTGCCTGGGTTTAGCTCAAGCAAATCCTTTTTAATAGCGTTCAAACCCCTTGCTTCTCTTTCTGTTTGAATAACACCTTTTTCGGCAAGATCAATAGCCGGTTGAAGTAATGCCTTCCATGGAAGTTTCCCAAATTTCTGGTGAGCTTCCACCATTCCGTCTATGGATCCGGGGACGCCCGAGGCAAGCCTTCCAAGTATGCTTGCGTTTTTGACAACATTACCATCTTTGTCCAGATACATGTCTGCATGTCCTTTTTCAGGTGCTTTTTCTCTGAAATCGATACTACTTGTTTTTCCAGCCTGGTCACGATACACAAGAAATCCGCCTCCCGAAATATTCCCTGCAGAAGGGTGGACAACCGCTAGTGCAAACTGGACGGCAATAGCAGCATCAATAGCATTTCCACCAGCTTTCAATATCTCAACACCCACTTTGGATGCTTCCGGATGTGCGGAGGCAACCATTCCGTTTTTTGCCAATACACCTTTCCGGTCACTAAAAAATGATTTTTGATTTGGGTCGTCAGAAAGGAATTGGTAAAAACCGGACGATTCCTTGACAGGGGTTTGCGCTGCAGAAAATCTATAAAAGGTAAGTAGAAGCAGAATTAGTGTAAAGTATTTGTTCATAGGGAGAAGTGATGGACGAGTTTGTGATGTGTATCCGGGATATTGACGGGCAATGTACTAAACGTTTTTAAAAAAGTTAACTCCCGTAAACGTGGTTAAGAATAATTACCTGCTGTTCACATGGTTTTCCTGCCTTTTGTCCTAATTTTCCTTGTGTTAACCGTGGATCATAGTACTTTTCAAAATAATTCTTTATTTGCGTATCTATCTCCGCGGCATCCGAATATGAAATCACTACGTCAGTTATGGGAAAGCCTTAGATTTGCCTGGCAGGCTCTCAGGTCCAACCTCACCCGCACAACTCTGTCACTACTCGGGGTAACCGTAGGAATCTTCGCCATTGTCGCAGTTTTCACGATCGTTGATTCGCTTGAAAAAGGAATCAAGGACAGTATGAGCTTTATTGGTGATAAAGTCATTTATGTCCAAAAATGGCCCTGGGGCTTTGGAGGAGAATACCAGTGGTGGAAGTACTTTCAATGGCCTGAGCCAACCTACGCCGAATACAAATATCTATATGATAACATGGAGTCAGCCAGTGCAGTAGCAGTGCTGGATTCCCGCGGTTCAATGACTCTGAAAAACGGTTCCAACAGTATACAAGGATCTATTCAGGGCATTTCATACGAATACAACCTAATCTCTGACATACCAATAGGCAGCGGTCGTTACTTTATGCCTCTGGAGAGCAGCAATGCCCGTAATGTTGCTATAGTTGGAGCCGATCTTGCCTCGGCTCTTTTCCCGGGTCAGGATCCGGTTGGAAAGGAGTTTAAGCTGGCCGGGAATAAATTCGTAGTTATTGGCGTGCAGGAGAAGAAAGGCGAAAGCCTGGTTGATTTTGGCGGTAATCCAGATAAAAACTGCTATATCCCTTTTTCTTCATTTACAAAATTGTTTCAATCAGGAAGACGCCGGGCAACTACCGTGGTGAAAGGTTTTCCCGAGGATGAGGGAATGCAGCAAGTAGAGGCAGAAATAACGGGATTAATGCGTACGAAGCGGGGCATCAAACCACGTGATGGCAATAACTTTTCACTCAATCGTCCCGAAGCAGCTGCGCAGGCATTGGAAGGTCTCTTTAGTGTCCTTACCTTGGCGGGCTGGGTAATCGGGAGTTTTTCAATTTTGGTAGGAGGTTTTGGTATAGCCAATATTATGTTTGTTTCAGTGAAGGAACGAACCAACCTGATTGGTATACAGAAATCGCTGGGAGCCAAGAACTATTCGATTCTCTTCCAGTTCCTGTTCGAAGCAGTGATGCTGAGTCTGGTGGGTGGACTTGTCGGGATATTCCTTGTATATCTGCTGTCATTTATTCCAATGGGCTCTTTGCAAATCATACTTTCATTTAAGAATATCATGCTGGGATTGTGCGTATCCAGTGTTATCGGGGTTTTGTCGGGCATTATTCCTGCCATGCTCGCTGCGAGAATGGATCCTGTTACAGCTATCCGCGCTAAATAATAACTAGGAAAAATGAAACCATTTTCCGAAGTTCGCCTTAAATCACATACTTAGAAAACTTATTATCATGCGAAAGTGGGTCATATTCATCGTTTTCCTGGCCGTCGTGTTCGGGGTGCTATACTATCTTACATTTGGATATTACAGTGAAGGCAAACGGGGAGGTTTTGTTACGCAATTGAGTAACAAAGGATATTTATTCAAAACTTATGAAGGAGAGCTTCGGATGGGTGGATTGAGTGAGGGTGACGGAACAATGAACTCTTCTCAGTGGGTTTTTTCCGTTAGCGGAAAAAATAAGGATGCAATTGCTAAAATCGAGGAGGCAATACAGAATGGTCACCGCGTATCCCTTACTTACGAGCAGAAGTTTTTTACACTTCCCTGGAATGGGGATACCAAGTTTTTTGTCACCAACGTGGAAGTGTTAGGTGGTGGAAGAACCAACTTTCCAGCTACTCAGCCGCAACCCGAGCCATTACCAGCTCCTACAGAAATAGATACTTCAGCTGTTTTATAGCATTGACAAATGAAAAGCGAAGAGCGTGGGAAGTAATTCCTTCGCTCTTTTTTTGTTATCCGCCTGCCTTTTTAGCCTTATAATTTTTTGATACAAGCCAGGCAATGACCTTCTCTCTGTGATCGCCCTGCAGCTGTACCTCCTCCTCTTTAACAGTTCCTCCGCTGCCACAAAGACCTTTCAACTGTTTTCCCAATGTTTCAAGATCCTCTGCTTTTCCTATAAAACCTTTCACAACGGTAATCACTTTTCCTCCGCCTTTGCGATCAAGCCATACTCTTAAATCCTGCTGCTGCGGAGCGAGCGTATCCGGTTCCTGTCCCGCGTCATCCTGGTATTCGAAGTCAGGGTTGGTCGAGTATATGACGCCTGTACGATTTTTCTTTGACATAGTATATTGACTTTTTCCAAATGCCTTCTCAGACAATGATGTTTAAACTTTTTGGTCGGACGGACACCCTGATTTTTGTGGTTTCCAATTGAAGTGGTTCTCCGTCATAATGAATCACTGGTGGTTTGTCCGTTTCTATGGTCGCCTCAGTAATTTTTTGGTATGAAATATATGCTGACGGTTTCATTTGTCTGGTAAACAGCTGATAGGCCAGCGATGTTCCAAACCATTTTGGGAACGGACTAATCGTACATTGATCTAAAAATCCGTCTTGTAAATCAGCCTGAGGCGCGATCCATGCATTGTTGCCAAACTGTCCGGCATTAGCGAAAGACAGGGAAAATGCATTCAATTCTTTTCCATCAACAGTAAATTGCTGAGGCTGATAAGACCAATAGGCATTGAAGGAAACATTGACGTAGGTCGCAAGGCCTCTCGTGGCCTGTTGGCTGAAAAGTTGACCCACATAGGCATCGAAGCCCATTCCGGCAGTGCAAAAAAATGGAATATTATTGATCAGCCCGCTATCAATTGTAATCACTTTTCCTGTAAATAATCTCTGCAGTGCCTGCTCAAAATTCAAAGGAAGTTTGAGGTGCCTCGCGAGTCCGTTGCCCGATCCTACCGGCAATATTCCCACAGGCATGGATGTACCGATCAATGGCCGTGCTATTTCGTTTACGGTTCCATCTCCACCTACAGCTACAATAGCCTTCCACTGTGCCGATGCTGTGTTTTGGCGAACCAATTCGGTGGCGTGACCAGAGAATTCAGTGTAGAGGATATGAGCAGTATTGTCGGTTTTTTTTGCAAAAGCCTCAATCGTGCGTGTTACGGACTCAATATTTTTTCCGACAGTTGTTCCTGAATTAGGGTTCAGGATAAAAAGATAGTCAGCCACAGATTAAGCAAAAAAGAGGAACAGAATAAAAAGGAATACAATGATGAACAAGTAATATACTCCATCAATGAAAGGATATTTCTGCCGATCCAGTTTCTTGAACAAATTATCAAACTTACTCATAGTAGCTTCTGACTGTTACAAAATCAAGATGCAAAAATCTGCAAAAATTATGAGAAACTTCTTGTAAGGTTCTCAGATGGCTTGCCGAAACCGGATATAAAATACAAATGCCTGCCGGAACGCGTCTGGCAGGCATTGAATATCTTTCGGTATACCAAACTTTACAATTTGTTAAACACCATTACACCTGTAGTAGGGGTGCCTGTACCAGTAAGATCAATCGCAACGGTAATCTTCATTTCTTTTTCTGCCTGAGTGATAGGAAAGGTTTTTACATTCGTTCCGTTGGTCAACGTCAGTATGCCATTATCTACTTTCCAGGTTGTTTCAGCGGAGATGGGTATAAATGAAGCCATTAATGCTGTAGCTGAAGGGCAGTCTTTTGCCGTAACTTTATTATTTGCTGTGAAATCAAATTTAAGGCTGAAAAGACATGGAGCTCCGGCAACTACGAGGGGCAACTGAGGAAGGTCGGCACCCGCTGTTGTCTTTACTCCGTTTAATTGCCATGTGCCTACAATCGGATTAGTATCTACGTTTTCTGGTTCTTTGTCGTCGTCTTTACAAGCTACGAAAAATGCAGCCATGGCAAGCATTGACAGGAAAAGTGTTTTTGAGAATAGTCTGGTCAGTTTCATAAATAGGGAATAAAAAAGTTGGTGTTAATCATTACGTTAATAAGAAGGTAAAAGTAGTCTAAAATATTGTTTCGAAAGTGAAATTTCTATTGTGCGTTCTGATTTACAGATGTTTTGATTTCGTTGAAAAACAGGCGTAGTAATTCATCAGCAGCATCCATAGGTAATGTAGTCTCCGTCTCCACGGCCTTCTCCATCAGCTTGATCCTCTTTCTAACCAACGGTGATTTATAGAATTGATTTTCAAGAGCCTGTTTGATCGAATCGTGCATCCAGTCCCTATTCTGAGTTTTGCGGTTTTGTTCCAAAAATCCGTTACGTCGCGTGAATCGCTCATATTCCAATAAAATTTTCCAGATTGTGTCAATACCGGTTTGGTGGGTGGCGGAACAGGTCACAACCTTCGTTGGAGCTCCTGACTCTGATTTAGGAAATAAGTGTAGTGCATTTTGATATTCCTGAGCTGCATTTTGTGCAGGGATCAGATTATTGCCATCCGCTTTATTGATTGCAATGGCATCTGCCATTTCCATAATTCCTCTTTTAATTCCCTGCAATTCGTCGCCGGCTCCAGCCAGCATCAACAGCAGGAAAAAATCTGTCATACTTTTTACCAACGTTTCCGATTGGCCTACGCCCACTGTCTCGATGATAATAACATCAAAACCTGCAGCTTCACACAAGAGAATGGTTTCACGCGTGCTGCGTGCCACTCCGCCGGTAAACAGATTGGACGCAGAGGGTCTGATAAATGCTTTAGGATTTTGAGATAGCTTTTCCATCCGCGTTTTGTCTGCCAGGATACTTCCTCCTGATTTCTTGCTTGACGGATCAATGGTAAGTACAGCGACCTTTTTATTCTGAGTAGTGATGTATGTTCCGAGCGTTTCAATAAAAGTGCTTTTGCCAACGCCGGGCACCCCGGTAACTCCGACACGAAAGGATTTGCGGGGGTAAGGAAGAATCAATTTGAGAATCTGACCTGCAAGAATCCTGTCTTTGGGAAGGTTGCTTTCTATGACTGTGATAGCCTGGCTCAGTATCATGCGGTTGCCCGATAGAATACCTGCGCTGTAAGTATCCGGTGAAAGCCGCTGTCTCATGATGAAGGTTTGTTGGAATAAAGGTAAAAGTCGGTAAGGGACCGTAAAAATGAAACTTTTTAAATTGAAAAAACGCGAAAACCCGTATATTGCTCGTTTTCAATAACATCTTTTAATAAGTCATCATCATAATGAAAATTTCAAAAATCTGTTATGGGATAGCTGCTTTGTGCCTGCTTGGCGTTTCCGGTGTTTCTGCTCAGGAAACGGAGAAAGCAAAGTACGATGCTCATGTTCTCTTCCATCCTCTTTTCAATTTCCAGCCTGGAAGCGAGTACCGCACAGGAAGCGGCGCGCCGGGACCTAAATACTGGCAGAACAAAGCCGACTACAAAATCAACGTTGCACTGGATGAACAAAGGGGTACTGTCAGTGGAGATGTCGAGATTATCTACAAAAATAATAGTCCTGAGAATCAGGAATTCATCTGGCTTCAATTGGATCAGAATGCCTTTGGAAGTCATTCGAAAGGAGCAAAAACGACTGCTGTAACGGGTGGGCGTTTTGGTAATACAGGATTCAATGGAGGAGATTCTCTGCATTCGGTTCAGATACAGCAGGGAAAGGACAAGTTTGTTACGGCCAACTACATTGTTGACGATACCCGTTTGCAAATCCGCCTGGCTACTCCGGTAAAAGCGAACGGAGATGTAATCCGTATCAAAATAGGTTACTCTTTCAAAATCCCTCAGTACGGCTCAGACCGTATGGGAACACTGGAAACTAAAAACGGAATTGTATATGAAATGGCGCAGTGGTATCCTCGTGTAGCTGTTTTTGATGATATAGAAGGCTGGAATGTGCTTCCATATCTTGGAGCCGGTGAGTTTTATCTTGAATACGGCGATTTCGAATACAATGTGACTGTGCCATGGGATCATATCGTAGTTGGTTCAGGAGAATTGTTGAATCCGAATGATGTACTTACAGCAGAACAACGGAAACGACTTGCTACTGCGGCTAAAAGCGACGAAACAGTCATGATCCGCACTGCGGAGGAAGTGACCAATGCGTCTACACGCCCTAAGCAGTCAGGAACGCTTACATGGAAGTTCAAATGTCTGCAGGCACGCGATATCGCCTGGGCAACTTCAAAGGCATTCGTTTGGGATGCAGCGAAAATGAATCTGCCTAATGGAAAGACGGCATTGGCGCAATCGGCATATCCTGCTGAAGACGGCGGAGCAGACGGCTGGGGCCGCTCGACAGAATATGTAAAAGGATGTATTGAGTTTTATTCTTCTTACGTGCATGAGTACACCTATCCCGTAGCTACCAATGTGGCAGGTATTGTAGGCGGAATGGAGTATCCTGGAATCGTTTTTTGTAGCAGCAAAAGTAGAAAAGAGGATCTTTGGGGTGTTACAGACCATGAGTTTGGGCACAATTGGTTTCCAATGATCGTGGGTAACAATGAGCGTAAATATGCCTGGATGGATGAAGGTTTTAATACATTCATCAATTTCTTATCAGGAGATCATTTCAATAACGGAGAATACAAGGATACACAAATGAACAATTTGCATCGTTTGGCTCCGATCATTTTCAGACCAAACGCGGATCCGATCATGACTGTACCAGATGTGATTCAGGCTAAGAACCTTGGCTGGGAGGCATATTACAAGCCTGCTTTGGGATTAAAAATGCTGAGAGAGCAGGTATTGGGCAAAGACAGATTTGATTATGCGTTCAAGACCTATGTGAAAAGATGGGCATTCAAACATCCGACACCTTACGATTTTTTCCGTACGATGGAAGATGCGGCTGGCGAAGATCTGGGCTGGTTCTGGAAAGGCTGGTTTTTTGAGAACTACAAATTGGATCAGAGTGTAAAGGATGTTACTTACGTAGGACAGAGTCCTGAAAAAGGATCATTGATTACCATTGAAAATCTGAACCAATGGGCAATGCCTGCCAAAGTGGATATAGAAGAAGTAAGCGGGAAAAAGACACGTGTTGAGCTACCTGTGGAAATCTGGCAAAGAGGTGGTACATGGACATTCCGTGCTGCAACAACTCAGCCGATTCGTTCAGTAACAATTGATCCGGATCACAATCTGCCTGACATTCAACCTGAAAATAATGTATGGAAACCTGCTAAATATGTAGAAGCAGAGTCAGATTTATAATAAATGTGCATGTGTTGATCATAAAAAAGCCTTTCTGTTTGAATAACGGAAAGGCTTTTTCAATATATCTGCCTGCGCCTACGCTGTAAGCAACATTGCTCCGTAAGAGTAACCTCCGCCGAAAACGGTAACAACAATATTATCTCCGGCTACGAATTTATCCTGATTCTCGGACAAAGCGATGGCGCAGCCCGCACAACCTGTATTCCCCAGGTACTGAATGTTAGAAAGCAATTTCTCCGCAGGAATGCCCATTGTGTTGATCACATTGAGACTAATACGGTGATTGGCCTGGTGTGGTATTAAGTAGTCCAGATCATCAATCGTAAGTCCGCACGCCTGTATTACTTCCTGGCTTACTTTTGGCATATAAATACATGCATTCTGAAATACGTCTCTTCCAAATGGCATTATTACGCCGCGGTCATTGGGACGTAACACAACTGCCTCTGTCGCTTTTCCACTCGTTGCTGCACCGCCGGTAATCAGCTTTTTGATGTGCATGTCTTTCTGAGTCTGTCTTTCTTTTGAAATAAGTAAGGCTGAAGCACCATCGCCCCACAAATGACCGGAAACTGTATCCTGTTCATTGTTGTAAGCTGTGTTATGGTCAGAAACGATAACCAGTGCCTTCGACGCTTTTCCCATGGCAAAATATCCTTCGACGATTTCAATAGCATTGAGCAAAGAAGAACACGCTGATGAAATGGTTACGACAGGGATATCAGGTATTTGTAGCTGATGCTGGATCGCATGCCCGAGCGTTACGATGGTATCGTAAGGCGTGTAGGTCGCGCCCACAATCAGATCAATTTCGTTTTTGCTGTAAGGAATATTTTCTAATAAGGCTTCAACTGCCTTGATACCCATTGTGGCGGTATTCTCATCAGCGGCAGCTCTTCTTCTTTCGGAAATGCCCGTACGAGATACAATCCACTCATCAGAAAGGTTGTTGAGTTTTGTAAAATATTCATTGCCAATTACTTGGCTTGGTAAATAATGACTTACTGTATTAATATACATGGTTGTGAAGTTGACTTCGCAAGCTAAAATTCTGCTTTAATTCCGAAAGTTAAATATTTCATAGAAAACGTAGTATTTGATATTTGAACAATTCAATAATAAATTTATAAAATTATAATACCACGGAAGCTCTTAAACTGGCTTACTTATTAATCTGATTGTAAAATTTCAATAATTTTGGTTGCTCTTTTTCCCAGCTATAAAGTTCTTCGGCAGCAATTCTACCATTTCTTCCCATCGTCCTTGTCCCATCAGGATTTGCTATAATCCATTTCATCTTTTCGGAAAGCAGAAGCGCGTCGTCAGGCGCAATACAAAATCCGCATTCGGACTTTTGCACCACATCTTCATACAAGGGAAAGCTGGATGTTATTACCGGCAAATTTAATGCCATATATTCAAATATCTTGGTTGTATATGATTCCTGGTAATCTGCGACGGGCTTCAAAAGAGCAATTCCGGCAATGCAATGTTTTGCATAAGGCAGTGCTTCCCGTAAATCGGTATATCCATAAAATACCAGATGTTTCTTCACCTTGTGATAATCGGGTAACTGCTCCGCGTCCTTTTCATGAAAACGAACCGGCCCGAACAGATGAACCATCACATCAGGATATTCGTGGACGATCAGTGCCAGGGCAGCCACCAGAACGTCGAAACACCTTTCCATTGAAACTACTCCGCAATAAAAGAATGAGCGTTGATTCGTCGGCCATTTCGTATTTTGAATAACGTATTGGTCAACAAACGTAAGCGATACAAAGTTTCTGATAATTGTCGAGGGATATTTAAGGTTTTGGTACTCGTTGAGATAAGCGTCATCAGTAAAAATAAAATGGAAGTGTTTGCGGGCACATGAATCCATGTAAGTAAATAGCAACCTGAAAATGGCATGGTTATTCCGCGTTTTGATCTCAAATTTCATGAACAAGTTTTCCTGAACTTCGTAAATGATTTGCGAACCCGACCATTTGAATAGAAAAGCGATTGGAATGAGTTCCGGTACAAATATGTGTACGTAATCAGGACGAAGTCTGAAACATTTCCACAACAAGATCGGGTGGCAGATAAGAATTCTCAACAACAGACTTTGGTACCTGGGTAGCCAAATCATTTTGATACCTGCGGACTGTTCGTCTACACGAATCTCGTTTCCTGGTAGCGCACATATTACTTCAAAGCGTGTGGCCAAGGCAGGCGCTGTTTTGTACCTGATCCTGGGATCAGTTGCGGGATGCACACTGCTAAGAAGTAAAACGCATTTCATCAGGCCTGCGTTACGATGGAAACACCAGATGAAGTTCCAATACGATCGGCTCCGGCTTCGATAAAAGCAAGGGCTTGTTCATACGTTTTGATTCCTCCTGAGGCCTTAATTTTCACTTCAGCAGGGAGAATGGATCTCATTTTACGAATGGTTTCGAGATCCGCCCCGGTGGGTGCAAATCCGGTAGATGTTTTTACAAAGTCTACGCCGGATTCCGCACATATCTCACAGGCAGTGTAGAGGTCAAATGAATCCAGATAGGCCGTTTCGATGATCATTTTCAAAACTGCGCCTTGTTTATGGGAAAGCTTTACCAATTGCGAAATCTCATCCCGGATGCTTAGGTATGCCATCGATTTGAACTGAGACATATTGATAACCACATCCAGCTCAGTCGCGCCATGCTGCAACGCCTCTTCCGCTTCCAGCATTTTCACCCTGGTTGTCGAATAGCCCAGCGGAAATCCTATCACGGTTGCGACTTCTATTTTAACAGGGCAAAATTCCATCATCTCTTTGGTGTAGGCCACAAAGGTGGGAGCAATACATATTGCTTTAAACTGATGAATCCAGGCTTCTTCACATACTTTCCGGATATCTGTTTCCCGGGCAATAGGGGTTAGCAGCGTGTGATCAATATAGGAGGAAATGTTATTCATAAAGGAATATACCATTAATACAAAAACCCTGTCTAATGCGACAGGGCTCTTGTTATATCATCATGTCAACCTGGTATGATCAGGCTTTTGCTTTTTCTTTCTTCACTTTTGGCGCAGGTGCTGCTTCTTCCGCTACAGGTGCCTCTTCTTCCACTGCAGATGCTTCTGCAACGAAGAGTTCAGGTACATATTTAGAAAGAAGATTATACCATGAAATGATTTTTTTGATGTCAGAAATGTAAACTTTCGAACGGTCAAATTCAGGAAGAACCTTGTTTAGAAATTCAATAAGGTCTTTATCAGACGATGCTTTTACGTCCAATTCAATTTGTTCTCCGTGGATTTCTCTAATTTTAAGAAATACATCAGAAAGAGCAACGGATTCTTCCGCACCGTCAGTAAATATAGAAACATCTTTAAGCACAGATACACGGGCAGTAGGGCCAATCAGTGTTTTCTCGTGTTTTTCATCCAGGCTTTCTACGATCACACCTGCACGGCTAGGCTTCAGGATACGGAAAAGTCCGCCTTTACCCGAAACGTTCGCTATTTCTTTCAGCAACTCCATTCCACTTGTTTCTGATTTATCACTCATTTCTTTCTGTGTATTAGTTTTTATTTATGTTTTCTTGCCTTTTGAATGTTCTGATTCTGATGCCGGCAAGGTCAAATTCTGCGCAAAATAACAGAAAGATTCAACCTTAAACAACTCTGTACTTATCCGTTTTGGGAAAACGTTTCATTATAACTTTCTATTGTTTCGAGAATTGGCTCTTTTCCCTCATGTTTTTCAGCAGAGGTTACGAAAAATGGTGGTATTTCTTCCCATAATTCGGCCAGCTTTTGCGTGTAGGCCTCTATCTGAATGGCTACCTGATAGGCTTTGAGTTTATCTGCTTTGGTAAAAATGATATTGAAAGGAATACCGGCCTCACCCAGTGCCGACATAAAATCCAAATCTACCGCCAATGCACTGTGCCTGATATCCACAAGTACAAAAGTGCAAATGAGATTTTCCCTGTTATGCAGATAATCCGATATCATTTTCTCCCACTTATCACGTTCTGTTTTGCTCACTTTGGCATAGCCATATCCCGGCAAATCGACCAGATACCACGTATTATTGATCTCAAAATGATTGATCAACTGCGTCTTTCCTGGTTGCTGAGAAGTTTTTGCAAGCGATTTCTGCCCGACGAGCATATTGATGAGCGAAGATTTACCCACATTGGAGCGCCCTATAAAGGCATATTCAGGTTTTACTGGTGCAGGGCATTTCTCATACTCCGAATTGCTCATCACGTATCTGGCTTCCTGAATTTTCATAGTATCACAAATTAATTTTGGCGCAAAGGTACTCAATCTTTTGGCGCACACGGCATTTGCAGCCTGTTTCTGCATGCTGAACCGAAATGATTGGTTTATAGTTATGTATGGTAAAATAAAACAAAGTAGTATTTTCGTTATACCAATGTTTAAATCAATAAAGCACAAAAAAATGAGAATTTATAAACAGCTGTTCTTCACTTTTGCCTTGATGTTGTCAGTTTCAGTAGCCTTTGCTGCAGAAGTGACTGAAAAAGAAAACAAGGTTGCAGAAAAAGGTATTGTATTCACGAAAGGCACCTGGGCAGAAATATTGAAAAAGGCAAAGGCTGAAAATAAAGTTATTTTCTTCGACGCATACACCACCTGGTGCGGTCCGTGTAAGTTGCTGCAAAAAAATGTTTTTACGCGTGAGGACGTTGCGCAGGTTTTCAATAAGAATTTTATCAATGTGAAGTTTGATATGGAAAGTGGTGAAGGACCGATGTTGGCCGAAAAATATCCGCTTCAGGGTTATCCTACATTATTCTTTATCAATCCTGATGGCAAGATGGTAAAAGAAGTGATCGGCTACCAGAACCCGGAAACACTGATTAAGATCGGTCAGAAGATTCCGAAGGTTTCCAAAGCCGTTTTGTAATCTTAATTGATTTCATGAAAAAGCCCTTGTATGAGATTTCTAACGCAAGGGCTTTTTTTATACAAAAAACGCGTTTTATTCGTAGTAATTCGGAACGCGGTGACCGCTGTTTTCCAATAATTGATCTTTTTTGAATAGCGTGACATCGGCTGTTACCATGTCGGTTACAAGTGCTTTCAAGTCGTATTTAGGTTTCCATCCCAGTTTAGTCATGGATTTAGTAGGATCACCAATCAGCAATTCCACTTCTGTAGGGCGGAAATAACGAGGGTCGACAGCTACCACCTCTTTTCCAATCTCAATCTGGAATTCAGGATTGTTACATTTGGTAACCTTGGCAATTTCACTCGCGCCTTCACCTGAGAATTCCAGCTCGACACCTACTTCAGCAAATGCCATGCGTACAAAATCACGTATCCTTGTTGTTACACCAGTAGCGATTACATAATCTTCCGCAGTTTCCTGCTGAAGAATAAGCCACATAGCCTCAACGAAATCCTTGGCATGTCCCCAGTCGCGCTGTGCATCCAAATTTCCCAAATATACTTTATCCTGAAGTCCAAGAGCAATTCTTGCTACAGCACGTGTGATCTTGCGTGTAACAAAAGTTTCACCGCGAAGTGGAGATTCATGGTTAAATAGAATCCCGTTTACCGCAAACATGTTATAAGCCTCGCGGTAATTTACAGTAATCCAGTAACCGTATAATTTGGCCACTGCGTAAGGCGAACGCGGGTAAAAAGGTGTCGTTTCAGATTGTGGAACCTGCTGCACCAAACCGTACAATTCGGATGTGGAGGCCTGGTAAATTTTAGTTTTTTGAGTAAGACCCAAAAGACGCACAGCTTCAAGAATACGCAAAGTACCTATTCCATCCACATTGGCTACGTACTCAGGTTCTTCAAAACTCACCTGAACGTGTGACATCGCACCCAAATTATAGATTTCGTCAGGCTGTACCTCCTGGATAATCCGGATGATATTGGTTGAGTCACTCAGATCACCATAATGCAAATGAAAGCGGATATTTTTTTCGTGCGGATCTTCATAGATATGGTCAATTCGCTGCGTGTTGAAAAGAGAACTTCTTCTTTTAATACCATGAACTTCATATCCTTTGCTTAAAAGTAGTTCAGCAAGATAAGCGCCATCCTGACCCGTAATACCCGTAATGAGTGCCTTTTTCATCTAATGGATGTATAATAATAAATTACCTGTAAATTTAAATCCTATTCTATACCACCTGAGTTAACCATCAGGCTCTTTTTAATCTCTACTCTGTCTGAAAGTATTACTGCAGATGCATACTGACTTTTGACAGTCTCCAGATATTGTTCCGCATCACTTCTGTAAATAAAGTCGCCTACCTTAACGCGGTAAGTGGGCTGTGAATAAGAAACGTATGGGGTGAGGTCAGGTAAAACCTGATACACATATGATTTTGCAGCGTCTGCCTCCTGTCTTACGTTTCCGACATATATCTGAATACGATAGCCGTTGATATATTTGATTGCCTTATTTTGTCTGGAGAGAGAATCTAGTGCAGTGTCAAGTTTTTTATTGACGTAAAGAGGTTTGTCGTCAATAGGGCCGGATGAAGGCGCCGGAGTTATTTTCTTTTCTTCTTTAACCGGCTCTTTCGGTTCAGTATACTCGAAACGGGGACGCACCTTTGCCAGATCCTCACCGTATACAGAGGATGATGAACCCGCAATGTTCTTTTTGCTGCAACCTGCTAGGCTTATAAGCGCCGGAATCAGTATTAAAAAAAGAAATCTGTTCTTCAAAAGCATGTGTTACTGGTTCGAAATGAGCCCACAAACTTAACCAAAATTGGAAGAATCACCAATTCGCCACTAATTTGCACGTAATAGCTAACTTTGCGGGGTTTTTAAGAATTATACATGGAAATAAAAGAGCACGTTTCACTTCTTCGCTTCAATACATTCGGACTGGATGTGCACGCCAGATATTTTGCTGAGGCAAAGTCGGAGGAGGAAATACAAAAATTGTTGGCAGACCCTCTGTATAAAGATATTCCCAGATTTATCCTTGGCGGTGGAAGCAATGTATTACTGACGCGAGATATTGACGCACTGGTTATTCACCCTGATATTAAGGGGATCAAAAAACTGAAGGAAGATGAGCAATATATATGGTTGCAGGTAGGTGGGGGAGAAGGTTGGCACGATCTTGTCATGTATTGTGTATCGAACGGTTATGCGGGAATTGAGAATCTCTCATTAATACCTGGTACTGCAGGAGCCGCTCCTATGCAAAATATCGGAGCATATGGTGTGGAGGTAAAGGATGTGATTGAGGAAGTAAGAGCTATATCGCTTGCAACAGGGGAGTCAAGGATTTTCACTAATGAAGAATGCCAGTTTGGATACAGAGAAAGCATTTTCAAAAAGGAATTGAAAGACCAGTATATCATTACCGGGATTGTGATCAGACTTAATAAAAAACCGGAATTTCATGTAGAATACGGAGATATAAGTAAGACTCTCACCGAGATGGGCGTGACGGACTTGTCTATCCAGGCTGTGAGCCAGGCGGTAATTCATATCAGACAAAGCAAATTGCCCGATCCTGCCGTTATCGGAAATGCAGGCAGCTTTTTCAAAAATCCGGAAATTGATCAATCTGTGTTTGATAGGTTGAAGCGTGACTTCCCCACACTGCCCGGTTATCCTACCGTACCCGGCAAAATAAAAGTTCCTGCAGGGTGGCTTATTGAGCAGGCAGGTTGGAAGGGTTTTCGCGATGGCCAAATTGGCGTTCACGAAAGACAAGCTTTGGTACTTGTCAATTACGGAGGAGGAAAAGGGGAGGATATAAGAATTTTGTCAGAAAAAATAAAAGCGTCCGTGGCTGATAAATTCGGGATTTCTCTATCAACTGAGGTCAATTTTATTTAATGTAAGCATTCATATGCCATCCCGTAAGCTACTCACGTCCATTTTTATTTTTATCCTGTTTGTTGTTGTATTTTTTCTTAAAGACAAATTTACGGGACCACTCTATCAGGATGAGCATCACTACCTCCCTGCAGCTGTAACATTCAGCGAGGAACCTATCCCATCCATACATTTGCTAAAAAGCTACAATGAATTAAACACGCCTATTCCGTTCATATTGGGTGGTTGGGTAGTACGTTTGTTTGGTGAAAATATCCAATATCTGAGGCTTCTCACCTACGGAGTCAGTTTTTTGCTGCTAATGACCTTCATATGGTCGGCTCCCGAACGGTCGAAGCGGTTTTTGATATGCCTTGGAGGGTTGCTTGCTTTTCCGAATTACTATTTAGTTAGCGCCTATTATTACACTGACATATTTGCTATGGCGACAGCACTTGCGGGAACTGCTTTCTATATCAAAGGAAAACATATCTGGGCAACTGGATTTTTTGTAGCGTCAGTGGCTTGCCGGCAATATATGCTGGCGTTCCCGGCCGCTGTGGCTGGATATGAGCTATGGATATTACTGAAAAACAGCCAGGGTGTACAACAGTTGATCAAATCTGCTTTCATGAAGAGAAACTGGATGTGGTATGTAATTGCAGTGTTTAGTATTATTCCATGGGTTATATTATGGAATGGTCCGGCTCCTGCCAGTGTCATGGCAGACCAGCACTATAATTCCGACAAAATAGTACATTACAATTTCGGGTTTGTGCTCTATTCCTGTGCTGTGGTGGCGGCTTATTACGTCATTCCGGAGGTTTTATTAACACGTAAGTGGAAATACTTTATGGAATACCCACGCAAACATCCTCTGTTCTTTGTTGCAGGTGCTCTTATGGCTGTCGCAATCATTGTATTATTTCCTGCTGAGCAGGCTTACAATCCTTACTTCACCTGGCCGTACCTGGGATATCTGGATCAACT
>DASYHR010001187.1:0-4828 GCA_035998385.1 Dyadobacter sp.
GAGCAGGGGGATATTGGGCAGGGGAAAATTGGGTGAAGGGTGATTATGGGCTCAACTCAGCATGACAAGCGAAGGGTTTCGCAATGTTTGCAGGACTTGAAAATAGGAAACTCAGGACTATCACAAAACGAAAGGCGCAACGGCCCGGAATATTTGTAGCAATCGAAAGACCGGAAATGTTCGAAAGGTGCAGCGCACCGTAATAAGGCGTGCTTCATTCAGGCATGACGTTCAATATGAGGTGATAAAGAAATCCTAAGCATTCCCTTCCAGCCACTCCAGAAATGGCGCAATCTTTTCCTTACTCACAGTAATAACCGAATCAAACGGGATGCTCAATCCGATGGAAACTTTTCTTCCGAAGTATTGCTCAGCACTTTCTACTGCATTTCTGTTAATGATAAACTGCCGGTTGGCACGGAAAAAGTCGGGACCTGTTACCTGCTGCAGTTCATCCAGCGTTTTGTTGATTGTATAGGTTTTCCGGTCAAAAGTATGAAGGTGCGTTAGTTCATGTTTGATATAAAAAACGGCGATTTCATCCGTTTTTACAGGGATGATTTTCTCCCGGTGGTGTACCAGAACCGACGTTGCCTTAGTTGGATTTTTTTGTTGAATAAGTTGTAGCAGATTATTGAGAGAGTTGTTATATGGTGTACTGCGCAACATTTTATACTTGTCGAGTGCCTGCGCAATTTCCTGCTCCTTGAATGGCTTCAGGATGTAATCGATGCCATTGGTTTTAAAGGCATTGATAGCATATTCATCAAATGCGGTGCAAAAAACGATGGGAACTTTAATATCTGCCTGGCTGAAAATTTCAAAGCTGAGTCCGTCTCCAAGTTGTATATCGCTGAATATCAGGTCTGGTTGGGCGCCGGAGGAAAAGTAACTGACTGCCTCCTGTACAGAGCTGAGCGTAACCAACAGGTTTGCGTCCGGCTCCAGATGCGTAATCATATCGGAGAGGTCCTCGGCTGTCAGCCGTTCATCTTCAATGATGATTATATTCATGATCAAGAATTTTAATACTTACAGAAAAAAACGATTCATCGGTTTTAATCACAATGTTATCACCCGACAGTATTTTGTAACGCTCGCGAAGGTTAGCCAGGCCGCTTCCTGACGACGCCTCCATCATCTTTTTTGGTCTGAAATTGTTGCGTACTACCAGGCAATTTTCCTGCCTCGATATCGTGATTGTGAGCGGATGTAACGTTGTGAGCTCATTGTGTTTGATCGCGTTTTCCAACAAGGGTTGTAAAGAAAAAAATGGCAGAAATTTTGCTTCATCTACCTTGGCAACTTCCGGCATGACCTGGTAATCGAGCGCTGTGCCAAATCTGATGCGCTGCATCTCCATGTAATCATCGCAAAGTTTAAGTTCTTCTCTGATCGTGGCAAGTCCGGAGCTGTTCCTGGTAATAGATGCCCTCAGGAAGTCAGACAACCGGATCAGATAAGCATCAGCTGTCTGGGGATATTTTTTGATCAGAGATCTTAAAACATTAAGAGCATTGAACAAAAAATGAGGCTGAATCTGCTGGCGTAGCAACTGGTTTACAGTGTCAGTGTTTACTGATTTCAGCTTCAGCAGTTCCAATTCAATTCTGCTCTTTTCATATTGGCTGAGAACAAAGCTCTGGATCAGGAAAATGAACAGATACAGCATCAGACTGACGTAGGGCAGATAAGCATATACACGCCAACCTGAAAGATTCCTCCATGGATCGTTTAAAGAGTTGGTGGTCAATATTCCTCTGCTGCGGAGAAAGGATTCAATGATATAACAGATGGTAACAAAAACGATTGTACACAGATACCCGGTGATAAATGTTTTTCTATCCAATAACCGTTTACCGGAATCCTGTTTATTGTGGTAAAAGATCAGAATTGCAATGTTGGAAAAAAACACAGCCGTGAAAAGGCCAAGTGAGATCAAGGCCCGGAATATGCTTTCAGCAACATTGTCTGTATTGTTGTTACCAATGATCAATGAAGCTACCAGTAGCAGCAGCATCATTCTTCCGCTTTGGCGGATCAGGTGTTTTACAGGAAGAGTTTGTTGCATGCCCGGGTTATTTCAATTTGATCACAGGAATAATCTGCAAAATACAAAGGATCAGTTTTTGAGTTTCTCCTGAACAATTTCGTAAGGTACATCAGTCGGTTGTCCGGCTTGATTTCTCATTTGACTGGTCGCAGAGGTGAACAGTGCTCCGAATCTTTTCATAATCAGAGCAAGTCCGATGAGCAGTAAGCCAATCATAATCAGGGCTACACCCGTGAAAAGGACAATGGAAACGCCGATGATTTCCGGATTTGTTACCAGCATGACCGAAGAGACAATACCCGCGCCGCTCAATAAGGCGAGTAAATACCAATTGCCAACGCCACGTGATTTAAGACCAAACGAGAAAATGATACCCTGTAAGGATCTGACGGCTAATTGGATGGCCAGAAGTAGTGCAATCAGCGTAGTGGCAGAGCCGGGATCAAATAGAAAATAGATACCCGAAAGAACTATAAAAACGGCGCCCGCAATATGCAGAGCCTTGTTCTGAAGGTTACTTCTGGTGTAAAAAAACAACTCGCCTGCTGCGCTCAGAATGATAAATAAACTGATCAAAGTTACCACTACGGTAGTTACTTCTTCCGGTACTGAAAAAACGTATAAACCGGTCATCAACAGCGAAATGCCGATCACAAGAGGGATATACCAATATTTAAGAAGTCCGTTTTTTGAATTTAATATTGCTTTCATACTGAGGTTGTTTAATGCATATTCTGCTATGAAGACCGGTGCCTTCATAGCAGAATATATCACTTACATGTCAATATTCCAACACTTCCTTGTGCTCATAAGGTTCAGCAGCAAGGTCGTCAACGGGTAGCGGAGGAGTGTTCCAGCCAAAGCGTTCCATGATGTTGTCGAATATCTGGTAAATAACGGGCACGACGATCAGTGTAAGAAAAAGAGAACTCATCAAGCCGCCGATAATCACCCAGGCAAGTCCGTTTTTAAGTTCCGCTCCGGCGCCGCTTGCCATTGCAATTGGTAGCATCCCGATCACCATCGCAATTGTTGTCATCAGGATAGGTCTCAGACGCGCACGGTTCGCCAGGAACAGCGCCTCATATGTTTTCTTGCCTTCCGACTTAAGCTGATTGGTGAAATCGACAAGGATAATCGCGTTTTTAGCCACAAGTCCGATCAGCATGATCATACCCAGCATCGTGAATATATTGAGCGTATTGTTGGTGAGTGCCAATGCGAGCAGTGCACCAATGATACAAAGCGGGATTGAAAACAGCACCACAAGCGGATAAGCGAAACTGTTATACAAACCTACCATGATAAAGTACACCAGCAGAATTGACACAACAAGTGCTACCAACAACGAACCAAAACCTTCGGACTGGCTTTCCATATCACCACCCCAGAAATAATTTACTCCTGCTGGTTTGGGCGTATCTTTAATCGCCGTTTCCAGATCTGCTACAACCTCACTCGCCGAACGACCGATTGCCTGGGACTGCACTTTCACGGAAGTATTTTTATCCCGTCTTTCAAGCTGGCTAGGTCCCGAACTTTCGCTGATCAAAGCAAATTGAGAAAGCTTTACCAGTTCTCCCCGTGAATTTGTAAACTGAATATTACTTACATCATTCACGTTTTTTCGGTCATAATCGTCAAAACGGATATTGATATCATACTCATATTGACCCTGGCGGAATTTCCCGTCGGTGTTGCCGTTGAAGGCGAGTTGCATCGTTGCACCAACAGTTTGCAGGTTCAGGCCCAATGCCGCCATTTTATCACGATCCACCTGTACTGATATTTCAGGGTTTCCGGCTTCTGCAGACAGTTTTGCTTCCACTGCGCCCGGGATATCACGAAGTTTGGTAAGTACTTTTTCCGAATAAGCTGTAACGCTGTCAAGATCAGAACCTGTCACAACCATTTCCACAGGGGCACGTTGCGCCATTCCAATGATATTGATTGGCAACGTTTTGACTTTTGCTCCGGTCAGTTCTTTCTCGAGTTCCTGTTTTACTTTGGCGGCATAAATGTCAGATGACTCAGCCCGGTACTTTTTGTCGACAAGTTGCACTGTAATTTCAGACTGATAAGTAGGGGATAAAGTAGCAATACCCCCTGAGCTCGACTGACCTACGGTCGTAATGATTTTCGTTACTTCTTTTTTCGATGACAAATAATCTTCCGCTTTTCTGGTTAATTGGTTGGTCTGTTCGATCGAGACATCTTTCGGCAATTCAATCTGAACCAGAAATTCCCCTCTGTCGCCCATTGGCATAAATTCCGAACTGATAAACTTGTTGGTAATCAGTGTAAATGATCCGAAAAGTAAAACGGTGATCAGGGCAAGCGTAACAATTTTATGCGAAAGGCACCATTCCAGCAATCCGCCGATCCAGACCGTAAACTTTTCAATCTGCTTTTCGAACCATAAAATGAATCTTCCGTAAGCGCTTTTGTTGGTCATGTGTTCCAGTTTACCAAAGCGGGAAGTCATGAGCGGTACCAGCGTAAAGGATGTGAGCAAACTTAACATGACGGCGATCACTACCACAAGACAAAACTCTCGCAGGATCAATGCCACCATGCTGCTGCTCAGGGATATAGGAAGGAATACCACTACGATTACCAGCGTAATTGATATAACCGTAAACCCGATTTCCTTCGCTCCGTCAATAGAAGCTCTCACGCGGTTTTTACCCATTTCCATGTGCCGGTAGATATTCTCAATTACCACAATCGCATCATCCACAAGTATACCCACCACCAAGGAGAGCGCGATCAGGG
>DASYHR010001189.1:0-3385 GCA_035998385.1 Dyadobacter sp.
GCATCAGGCAATAATCCCGCTCCTACACCTGTAAGCGAACCCCAGTAACGACCGTGGCGCTCAAAGTTCAAACTTGGGGAGAATGTAGACCGGATATCAATCCAGCTCACAGGAGAATATTGCAGATAAATGTTACCTACACCAAAGCTGCGTCTTGTATTGTTTTCGGTATTAGGTATTTCCAAAAGTGGATTGACCGTACTCGTAAAGCTGGAAATCACTGTTGAATTGGGTACGGGAATCTGCCCCGGTCGGAACATCAGACTACCATCTGGATTATACGGGCTGAAAAACGGAGCCATGTTTGTAGCATTTCTTACCGCATCGTCACTGCCTCTTTCCGTGTTGGTCAGCGAGAAATTAAAGCTCATCCCGGCAGACCAGTTTTTGCTGATTTTCCCATCTACACTTGTCTTGAAATTGTAGCGATCCAGACTTTCGTTGATCAAGTTTCCTTTTTCTCCCTGGTACCCGGCTCCGATTAGATACTGAATCGATCCATTATCACTCATGCCCGACACAGTCAGCCAATGGTTCGACTGACGACCGTCTTTTAAGGTCAAACCGATCCAATCGGTGTAGTCATTGTTAGCTACCCTTTCCAATACAACCGGATTGTTCAAAGAGCCGATCGTGTTGTCGTAGTTCTCTCGATTAGCAATCAATTCAGGAGAGATGAATGTATTCTGACGGTATTCCCAGAACTCCTGCCCACTCATAAAATCCGGCATGCGGGCCATCTTTTTTACACCCACATACCCATCGTAGGAAATAGTGGCACCGCCGCCTTTGATGGATTTACCGTTTTTTGTGGTCACCAAAATCACCCCATTTGAGCCTCTTGAGCCATATATGGCTGTAGAAGCGGCGTCTTTCAGAACGTCCATTTTAGCAATATCCTGCGGATTCAGGAAATTGATATCCGATACAATTACGCCATCTACCACGTACAATGGCTGGCCACCTGCCAATGAATTCTGACCGCGTATCTGTACAGCAAAACCAGATCCTGCCCGTCCGGAGCCAGCCGAAATATCAACACCGGCAATTTGCCCCTGCGCTCCCTGCAGCGGACTCACCGTACCACGCTCCGCAATAGATGCTCCTTCGATACTTCCCACGGCGGTTGCCACCTCTGTTTTTCGCTGCGTACCGTAACCCACAACCACAATTTCTTCAAGAGACTTGTCTTCCTGAACAAGTGCTACGGTGAGGTTGGTCTGACTTCCAACAGGAACTTCTTTGGGAATGTAACCAACAAAACTGAATACGAGCACAGTAGCTGCATCAGTTCCGTCGAGCTGGTAACTACCTTCAGCATCTGTAATCGTGCCTTTTTGTGTGCCTTTGATGACAACACTGACGCCAGGCAAGGCCTGTTTGTCGCTTTCACCGGTGACGGTACCTCTGATTGTTCGGGATTGCGCGCTGGCCAGGCCGGAGGTGCCCAGTATCAGCGTCAGAATGAGGACGCAAAATTGTTTCATTAATTTGAATTTAGATGAGTTCAAAGCAATCGAAAGAAAAATACTTTCGATTTTATTCTATTTAATTCTAAAATTAATGCAAAACAAAAATTTAAATAAGAGAGAAATCTATAAAAAATAAATATTTACCGTTTTAAAATGCAATTAGCTGCATGTTTTCGAACACACAGCTAATTTTCAAAAGTTATCGTAAATAATTATTTAATAGCTTTTTGGCTAATCTTCGAATGACAGGGTTGCAACTTAGTTCGTGAAAGGCGTGATACGTAGTGCAAGATATGGCTTCACCGGAAGTCGCACTGCTTTTCTATCCTTATCATAAACTCTATAAGGTTCCGGTTTATTCATTTCGAATATCTCCGGTAATTTTTGAATGGTCATATCCCAGGTGTCAATAACTTCTACCTGAAACTTTTGGCCTTCTTTCGGTCCGGCTTTTTTGGGCAAATTGAATACCCACTCGGAATTCATTTGTTTGCCGAAATAGACCAGGTAATAGTTATTTCCGGCAGTAGCTGTATGATGGTCTTTCCATGGGTCTGCCAGTTCCAATGGCCCCGGGGCTGTTTCCACGATATTTCTCAGGAATCCAATACGCGCAGGGCTGCTCCCTACAAGTTTGCCTCCTTTCGCCCAGAACACTGTATTACTTTCGTTCTTGTAAGTTTCCCCGTGCGTCACATAAGTGCCCGCTATGACTCCCTGCCAGAATGCTTCCACCATTTCCTCCCCTCGCAGATGCCCCCACCGTTGCGGCAGATCGCCTTCATAACATACCTCGTCATACAACATAGGTCTGAAAAACACATCACGTAACAATACCGCTCTTCCAAAATCTTCTACCGCCGAGCCGTTTTGAATACTTACATGCGAATATTCTGGTTTCCAGTTATCGTAGTAAACACTCCCGTTGTGAATAGAACATAGATGCTTGTAGGGATCATTCGCGACTACGGCTTTGGTATATACATCCCATGCGTCTCTTGGTTTGGTTTTCACATAATCAAATTCGTTGGCCAGCGACCACCACACATTTCTGAAAGAAGACAGCCGGACCGTCAGGTACCTGATATATCTCAGGTCGTTGGCCATACCCAGACTATCAAAACCCCAATGTCCTTTGTCGTAAGGATGAAAAATGATCAGATCGGCCTCAATACCAAGCTCTTTCAAATTATCAATCCGTTCTTCCAGATGTGCGAAGAACTCAGGATTGAATCTTGAAAAATTCCATTTGAATTTTACCTTGCCATCTGCCCCCTTGGTTTCACTTATTTTTTCGAAAGGATAATAATCGGGCTCATTCTCAACATTTGAGTAGTATTTTGGAAAAACGCCAAGCCGAACCTTGTTAAATGGATTCTCTTTGAGCGTTTGTAATGTTGTTTCTTCCAACTCTTTAGGCTGATGTGTCATCGCATAAATGGTGGTCCCGAATGGATAATAACGTTTGCCATCTGCATACTTGAAATGGAAAGTATCAGCCACTTGTACCGGTCCGTGGTTGTTGCCGGTTGCGGCCACGCAGGTAAAACTACCCGACTTCCCATTCAGCGCTTTGGTTTTACTCACCGTTTTGTAAGTCCATTTACCGGTTTGGTTTGGCATAAACCTAACTTTGTATTTCCCGTTCCCGTCATAAAAGCCGCTGATTAGTTTTTTCGTAGCACCGTTTGCAAACTCAGCAGACAGCACAACCTCATCGAAAGGATTGCCCTTCTCCGGTCCCGTGAGTGTAACTTCGAACCTATCCCACACTTCTACAGACTCTTGTGAAAGTGCCGGAAAAGTGAGAAACAAAACAAATAGGGTAACATTAAAAGTGAACTTCATTTTTGATTCTTTAATGATTGGTATCAGGAATGATTAAGTCTCAGACAGTTCGCCCACTTGCAACT
>DASYHR010000255.1:0-3161 GCA_035998385.1 Dyadobacter sp.
TTACTTGGGTATCTTAGAAACACAGAGGAACAGCCCCTGGATTTAGAATCGGAACTTTGGACCGGAAGCCGCGAAAGCTATTTTCTCACAGAAACGCCAACTGGAACGCACCTGAAAGTGGAGCTGGACAATCAAAAAGAGTATGGAGACCAGATGAATAAAAGTTTTCCTGCGGCTTTGCAGATTTTAAAGGAAATGGCAGAAAAACGTCACTGATATCAGTATTAAATTTCAGATTTTGATAAATACGCTTAATCAATAATTTCACTTACTCACCTTCACAACAATATGAAGATCATCAAAAGACTTCCCCTTGCCGCTGTGGCCTTACTGGCCGTTGCCTGTAACTCTAATCCAACGCAGAACGCGGCTATTGACACAAAGCGGTCAGAACAGGACTCGACATTCAATATTTGCTTTTCGTCGATCGTCAAAAAAGATACAGTGCTCCTCAATGCGCATATGTCGGGAGACAGTGTAACAGGAAGCCTTGGATACAAGCTTTACGAAAAGGATCAGAATAACGGCTCACTTCTTGCCAAAATGTACGGTGACACACTTCGCGGCATGTATACTTTCATGTCCGAAGGGACGGAATCTGTTAGAGAAGTTATTTTTCTACGGAAAGACACATTACTTATTGAAGGATACGGCCCGTTGAAGGAAGTGGACGGAAAAGCGATCTTTGAGGATGCTGCCAAGGTCAAATTCGATGGTACTGTATTGGCCGAAGCGCCTTGTAAATAGCAGGTTTATCTGCTATCAGTCAATATATCAAATCCAATTCTCCATGATTGTTGCACAGACATTGTGTCCAGCGATCATGGAGAATTCTCTAAATCTACATAAATCTGATCTTTTCTTCTTCCACATCCAGCCTGTGCAGATGCTTTCTGACAGCGTCATCGTTGGTTGTATATTCCCGATTCCACTCCTTCAACCACGAGCGTTGTACATCAAGCATGTGCAGATACACCTCACGGCATTCCCTGGTAAGCTGCTCATCATTCAGTAGCGTATTCGTGTGTTCCAGCTGTTTCAGCATCCTGCCTACTGCAAACTGATTGGCATCGCCGGCCACCTCTTTATTTTGAAGATATACCAGACTATCGTCTGCCAGTCTTCTGTGCAAATGCAGGTACTCCTCCTCGTCAGACAGTTCATGATCAGAATCCTTCAAATTGAAACGACAGATAAAAACCGGCAATGTAAGTCCCTGAATAACCAGTGTAAGTAATATCACAATGAAGGTGATGAACAGGATATGGTTGCGTTGCGGGAACGGCGTGCCGTCGGCCAGATACGGAGGTATTGACAACGCCGCAGCCAACGATACCACCCCTCTCATACCCGCCCAACCAAGCAAAAACGGACCGCGATAGCCCGGATGCCCCTGGTCTGCAACAGTGATAAACCGTTTGGCAAATTGAGTGAAAATAATAGCTCCATAAGCGGAAAGTAGTCTTCCGACAATAAGAACAATTGTAATCATGACGCCATACCCTACAGCGGTGCCGACACTTACATCTTCGAGGCCATCGGTAATCTCGGGCAGGTCCAGTCCTATCAGCATAAATACCAAACCATTGAGAATGAACACCAGCGATTCCCACACATTCACTGCCCTGAGCCTGCTGGTGCTTGACAGGAACCGATGCCGCCGCTGTGCCAGAAACAGTCCGCCACACACAACTGATAAAACACCGGAAGTCGCAGCACTTTCTGCAGCGATATACATCACATAAGGCGTCACCAACGAGAGCACAATATCCATATTCACGTCAGTGGGCAACAACTTATGTATTTTGTAAAATGCGAAAGCGATTGCCAGCCCGATCCCTGCGCCTCCCGAGACAGCCCATGCGAAACTCGCAAGCGCCTCTTCGAATACAAACTGACCCGTGCCAACTGCGACAAGAGCGAAACGAAAAACGATCAAACTCGAGGCGTCATTCAAAAGACTTTCTCCTTCCAGAATGGAGGCCAGGCGTTTTGGAATCTTTACGAATTTCAGAATCGCACCAGCACTGACTGCATCAGGAGGAGAAACGATTCCGCCGAGCAGAAAACCCAGGGCCAGGGTGAAACCCGGAATAAATTTACTCGACACTAGTGCTACTGCAAAAGCAGTCAGGAAAACAATGAGAAAAGCGAAACTGCCGATGATCCGGCGCCAACGCCAGAGCTCTTTCCATGTGGTAGCCCATGCTGCTTCATAAAGTAACGGAGGCAGAAAAATAATGAAGATCAGCTCCGGATTGATGTGTATTCGGGGAATACCCGGTACGAAGCTGATGAGTAATCCCGCTACGACTAACAGTATCGGGTAGGCGATTTTGATTTTATTGGCCAGCATGACCAAAAACACAATAACCAGTAAAATAGCCAGGTAAAACGGAAACTGATGAAGCATAGGGAATTGGAAAAAGCGCTTAAAAATAGTATTATTTACGAAATTCCTGTTTTTTAGTATACGTATTTTTCTGCTTGTACACCACTTAACAGATATGACAAATGAAAGTAATTATAACCGGTGCAACAGGCATGGTTGGCGAAGGCGTGATGCTGGAGTGCCTGCAAAACAAAAAGGTAGAGCAGGTCCTGGTCGTGACCAGAAAACACTTCGACTACGAGCACCCCAAACTCAAACAATTACTCATTCCTGACTTTTTCCGTGCTCAGGATTTCAAAGCGGACTTGAACGGGTATGACGCCTGCTTCTTCTGTGCCGGTGTGAGTTCAGTGGGTATGAACGAAGCCGATTATACACGTATTACCTACGACACCACCTTACATTTTGCAAAGGTGCTGGCGGCCATCAATCCCGCGATGGTATTTAATTTTGTAACCGGGGCACAAACTGACAGCTCTGAGCAAGGAAAGGTCATGTGGGCTAATGTTAAAGGTAGAACTGAAAACGCACTGATGCGCTTGCCCTTCCGGGGACAGTACAACTTCCGCCCGGGATTTATGAAACCAGTGACAGGCCAAAAGAATGTACGCTGGTTTTTCAAACCCATCATTGCTGTATTTCCTTATCTCTTCCCCAAACAAACGCTGACACTGAATGAGGTAGGCCGGGCCATGATCAACACCGTACTTACTACTTATCCCAAACAGGTGCTGGAAATCCCGGACATCAGAGCGCTTGCAAAGTCAGT
>DASYHR010001193.1:0-1762 GCA_035998385.1 Dyadobacter sp.
TTATCCAATTTCGTTTCCCAATCTTCGATGCAGTTGGTTTCGTAGCTTGGCAGCTGATTGGAGCGAAGGTATGCGGGTACGTGGTGGTTGGAAATCCCTGATAGCCTGCCTGTCAATACACCACCCGTTTCAGTGAGAACAGGGCTACCTGACAGGAAGATCAGCTTATTGTCCAAAAACTGAGATTTGCCTGTTTCTGCGATGTATGTCAGAATGGCATTTCTGGCAGAATTGATATGGTTCGATATCGAATCCTGAGATATCGGGATGTATTTTGTGCCTGAAGTTGTACCAGAAGTTTTCGCGAAATAGAGTGGTTTGCCTGGCCAGAGAATATTTTCTTCTCCTTCTTTAATCCGGGCTATATATCCTTTAAGGTCTTCATAATCACTGACAGGAACTGCTTCCCGAAAGTCAGTGTACGACTGTATATCTTTGAAATGATGGTCTTTACCGAATTGAGTGTGCTGTGCTTTTTTTACCAGGGCGTTGAGCCATTCGTCCTGCACCTGCACGCTGTGCGCAATCCACTCATGTTGCTGTGATACGATATAACGAGCCAATGGCTCACTCAAAAGCGATTTGATTCCCATAGTAAAAACAAATGTACACATCATTTATAAATTCCGTTATAAATCAGACGGTATGAAAATATGGTTTTTACTGTGTTTTTATAATATACGCCGATGTGGCTACATACTAGTTCTACAAAGGGCAAAGTGTTGAAATAAGTGCAATTAGCCCCTTTTTTTGAAGATAGAATTGGCTGTATGTGAATTTTAGAAAATGCCTTTGTTTGTGGGTAATAATCTGTAATTTTGCAACCTTCTAATCTGAGATAAAGAAATTTTAAATATATATATGGGATTGTTTGATTTTTTGACAAGCGACATCGCGATAGATCTGGGTACGGCCAATACCCTGATCATCCACAAGGATACTGTAGTTGTTGATGAGCCGTCGATTATTGCCATGGATAAAACCACTGGTAAAGTACTTGCGATTGGGCATACAGCAATGCAAATGCATGAAAAAACCAATGAGAATATTAAGACGATTCGCCCGCTGAAAGATGGTGTGATTGCAGACTTTACAGCTGCAGAGATGATGATAAGGGGGCTGATCAAAATGATCGATACCGGTAACAGATTCTTCTCAGCTTCTCACAGAATGGTTGTTTGTATTCCTTCCGGGATTACAGAAGTAGAAAAACGTGCCGTAAAGGATTCCTGCGAGCATGCAGGTGCGAAGGAAGTATACATGGTGCACGAGCCGATTGCGGCTGCTATCGGAATCGGGATTGATATTACGCAACCTAACGGTGTCATGATTGTGGACATTGGTGGAGGTACTACTGAAATTGCGGTTATCGCATTGTCAGGTATCGTTTGTGAGCAGTCGGTACGGATTGCAGGTGATGTATTCACCCGTGATATTGTGGATTACATGCGCCGTGAGCATAATTTGCTGATTGGTGAGCGTTCTGCGGAGCTCATCAAAATGGCAATCGGATCTGCTTCACCTGAGTTGGAAACTGCGCTTGACGACTATCAGGTACGTGGACGGGATTTGATGACAGGTATTCCAAAAGAAATTAAAGTAACTTATAGTGAAATCGCGTATTCTCTGGATAAATCAATATCCAAGATAGAAGAAGGTGTGATGAAAGCGCTTGAAATTTCTCCACCGGAACTTTCTGCAGATATATTCAAAAATGGTATATGGCTTACAGGTGGCGGCGCGCTTATTCATGGCCTCGACC
>DASYHR010001194.1:0-8451 GCA_035998385.1 Dyadobacter sp.
TATGTTTTTTGGAGATGTCACAACTTTCCCAAAATCTTTTCAGGTGTATGCACAGGGGCTGGTTGATGATAATCTATACCACTACCGCGCTTTCGTGACGATGAACGGGGTTACCACTTATGGCGCGGACAAAACATTCAAAACACCTAAACATGTCAACTAGCGGTATGCAGACCTCTGACCGTAGTTGGCATCTGCTTCTGCGGTCATTTTTTATACTTTTTGATATATTGATCAAGTGTTGGCATTTGAGGATAGATGATCCTGCCCGTCTATCGCCAGAGAGCACCTCGACGCATCAGTATTCAAGTTAAGGATAAAGGGATCAAAATAATAAAGAGGTGACTTGTTTGACCTGGTATCACAAATAATCCTCTACATTTGTAACTGATGTGTATGAATATTCCATCAATCATTGTCATTCCTGACTTATTAATTCTAACAAATAACTCATGTCAAAATCCTTACTTCTTGCGCTTGGACTTTTTGCAGGCACATTGTCCACGAGTCAAGCTCAAACAATCGAATTAGTTCCTGCATGGGAAAGTGATACCACTTTACGGACACCAGAGAGCGTTTTGTACGAACCAGGTGAAAATGTATTGTATGTGGCCTGCATCAACGGCGGTCCGAGTCTGGAGAATAAAAACAGCTTTATCGCGAAAGTGGGTTTGGATGGAAAAGTAATCAAGCTGAAGTTTACTGAAAACCTAAACTCCACAAAAGGAATGGGCGTTTTGGGAAAGAAGCTTTATGTAACAGAAATGACGCAGGTCGCTGAAATCGATCTGGCTTCAGGCAAGGTCCTGAACAGTTACCCGATCGAAGGGGCGAAATTTCTTAACGACATTACCGTTGATTCTAAAAAGAACATCATCTATATCACTGATTCAGGTCACGGCAAAGTCTGGTCGTTGTCGGGCGGCAAAGTGAATCTTGTAATGGAAGGTGATCCGTTGAAAGGGACAAATGGTTTGCTGTTCGAGAACAATCAGCTGCTGATCGGAAACGGCGATGGCTCATTACTGAGCCTGAATCCGGCAACAAAAAAACTTACCACCATCGCGAAGGTTTCGGGTGGTATTGATGGCATCGTTGCCCTGGGTAACAAAAGCTATATCGTTACAGAATGGGCTGGCAAAATATGGCATGTAAAAGCAGATGGAACTACCGAACTTAAATCGGATAGCTCTGCTGAAAAAATAAATACGGCTGATGTTGGCTATAACCCCAAGACAAAGACACTTTACGTTCCGACTTTCTTCCATAATACTGTGAAAGCTTACACGGTGAAGTAAAGATATTCCTGAATTAGGAGAGGCTACCACTGCTGAAACAGGCGATGGTAGCCTTTTTTAATGTGAATATTGAGACAAAAATCATTCGTTGGTTCAGCATTTGACTACACATATCAAATCTTTCAATTGCTCTAAATCAGCTCTATTTCTTCAACATATAGTAAAGTGTAATAGCTCCGGAACCGAAAATTTTAGTGTCTGTAAGTTTCAAATCTTTCCTGTTTAGTGTCTGGTTGAACAAGAGTGAACCATGTCCTGCGACAATGGGATGAATGGTCAGCTGTAATTCGTCGAGCAATCCGAGATTCATTAATTGAACGATCAGACTCCGGCTTCCCACCAGAATGTCCCTACCCTTTTGTTGCTTCAGCGCCAGAACTTCGTCTTCCAAACTCCGTTCTGCCAATTTTGCACTTTTCCAGTCGGTGCTTTTGAGTGTGCGGGAAAAGACAATTTTGTGAATTCCATCCATAGCTGCCGCAAATTCGTTCATCGACTTCTCTCCGGAGGGCTTTTCCATCAAGTCTTTCCAAAACACCATCAATTCAAACGTTATCCTGCCGTACAAAATGGTATCAGCGTTTTGGATAAGATTTCCATAATGTTCATGGATGTCGTCATCCGCAGCTACTGCTGTGTGGTCGCAAACCCCGTCGAGGGTCATATTGATGGCGGCAATTGTTTTTCTCATGATCTGTATGTCTGATTGATCAACGTATGTGAAACAAAGTTATACCAACTAACACACAGATTAAGAGGTGATTTCAAACAAATAAAGGGGGTATTTAAGACAATGTTTGAGCCGCATTGTCTCATATTTCAAGTAAAATCCCCGTACCTTTTTTTAAAAGGCCGGGGATATTACCGGCTATATCGTCGACTTTAACAACAAATTGAAATTCCGCTGCGTACTTTCAGCACCCTCCGTCCGTTGCTTTCGCATAAATTACCTGACCGGAAACAGATAAGTTGAAGACCTTATCACCGACCGATGGAAGTAACAATTTCCAGGTTTTACCCTTATCTGCAGATCTGAAAACACCTGCCGGATGCCCGCAAAACAAGAAGTCACCTACCTCGGTAATCGAAACAATGGATTGGCTCGCCGGAAGACCGGCATCAATAGCCTGCCATGTTTTGCCACCGTCATAAGATGTACGCACTCTTCTGGTTTCGGAGGTTGTATTGTAGGTAATTGAAGCAAATCCACCTTTAATGTTTTGTATATCAATACCTACACCACCCTCACGCAATACCGTACTCCAATTGTCGCCACCGTCTGTTGACCGGATAATGCCGCTTTGGCTGGTTGCCATGAGTATGCCGTTGGATTCTACGATTTTCGTCACCATGTCACGGGGATATACCTGTTTCCAGGTCGCTCCTTTGTTTACGGATTTATAAAGACCGCTGTCAGAACCGACAAAAGTCACACCGCCCTTCATTTCAACGACTGTTCGTATACCTTTCCCGGGAAAACCGGCCGTGACAGACGGCAACGAAGCAGGTCCGTTTCCTGAAGACTGAGCGCCTAAATTCATTACGGGTGTGCCTGTCCTGACAGAATTACTGCCATGCTGAGACCATGCGGAAGGCCGCACTTCACTTACGTCCTGCCACGTTTCGCCCTGGTCGTCGGATTTGAAAATGGCAGTTACAACAGTGGACTTCTCTGTTTTTTTGTTGAACACACTATCCTGCCCAACTACGTGAGTAAACGGATGTTCAATCGAAGAGAACGTACCTGCGAATGGTAAAATGAGCAAAATGGCTGGGATGTAAATTTTCATTGCTATGATTGATTTGGTGAAACAACGGTAGCAAATGTATCGGCCAAAAAGCATCGGCAATCCTTTCAATTTTAAAACCTTGTAACGGATATGTTAAAGTTTGTAAAACCAACTCCCGCATCTTCGGAAGACGTTTTTTATTATTTTTACATACTTAGAAACTCAGCATTACAGGTACGTGTAAGCAAAAAAACAGGCACGCCAATCACGGCGCGCCTGCTAACATGGATCAAAAACCTGTTTAAATTTGACCAATTGGAAAGCTGGTTCGAGCTTGCAAAACGAACCCTTGCTAAAATTTGCGATACGTACCACCCAGATATTGGTTGGCCTCTTCTTCTGCAAATTGTGCTTTCTTTGCATCCCAGTGTAAAGTTTTGTTTGGGAAACGACCAGCGATAACGCCCAGCAAAATGGTTTCTGTCAAACGGGACGCATAAGAAAATGGTGCGCTGCAGGTTGCTTTACCCAAACATGCGTCTACAAATTCGTGGTAGTGTTTGTGTGACTCTGAGCTGTAATCGCGTACAGGTCCGCCCAGTTTAAATGGTGTCACATCAATTTCCTTGTAAGCGCCATCGACAATCAGCTTCGGAAATATCTGGAAATGTGGCAGATACAACCTCCCTTTTTCACCAATGAACATGGCTCCCTGGTCATTCAAATCCTCGCCGTCAGGAAGCATCAGATCTTCCCGTTGCTTGTCCGCACCCACGCCATCATACCAAACCCATTTCAGCGTATCCGCTGTATATTTTGTACCTGGAAACTCATAGGTAACCATGTTTTTTTCAGGATAGCCATATCCGTTTGGCTTTCTGCAATTTGTGGTGATCGTTCTCGGTACATCCAATTGTAAAGCATTGTAAGGTGTATCGAAGATATGTACACCCATGTCACCCAAAGTTGCACAACCATAATCAACCAGTTTGCGCCAGTTTCCGGGATGGTAAAATCCTTCTTTATAAGGTTTCTCGGGTGCGGTACCCTGCCATAAATTCCAATCCAGATTACCTGGAACTGCGTCTGCACTTGTAGGCTCCGGACCGTTGTATCCCCAGTTTTTCGGAGACCAGGCTCTTACGGTGTGTACCTTTCCCACAATACCAGACTGAATGAGCAAGGTCGCCAGTTTGTAATCATAAAATGAGTGCACCTGGATGCCCATTTGAGTGACCAGTTTTTTGTCCTTAGCGATTTTGTCCATCGCTCTTGCCTCTTTCACGTAATGTGTGAGTGGTTTCTGGCAATAAACTGGTTTACTCATTTCCATCGCCATCATTGATGCCGGCGCATGGGTGTGGTCTGGTGTTGAAACGACTACCGCATCAATGTCATTACTCATTTCTTTGAGCATGACACGGTAATCCTTGTACGTTTTTGCATTCGGAAACTTTGCACTCACTTCGGCCAAAACCTTGGAATCGACATCGCATAGCGCAACAACATCTACGTTTTTGTGTATGGATATAGATGCAAGATCAGCCTGGCCCATTCCCCCCAGACCGATATGCGCAGTCCGCAACCGCTTGTCCGCAGAAAAAGACCAGGTGTCGGTAGGTAACATAGCAAGGGAAGACAAAGCTGCCGCATTTTTAAGAAACGCTCTCTTATTCATCAATGAAAAGGCTGGTTATTGGGGTTAGAAATTGGGTTTTTAACAGTTCTTCAGAACCTGGGTGGTAATGACGCTCTGCAAGTGTCAAACCATCGTGAACGGAAAGTCCTAAAGTTGAATTGTTTTCGGATCAAATGCAAGAGGCGATTAGGATTTGGTGTGTTTGAACGATTAAAAAGTCCTGGTACGTGCCGTCGAAAACCATTTTCTAAATGCCGCAGCAAAGTCCTGTTAGGACACAGGCCCGGGTTGATATCCTGGTTTAACGACTGGCATTAATAAACACACCTGTCATTTACAAAAGTTGGTCGTCAGAGCCTGTTCCTCCTGCCACTTTTTGGCTACATCAAAAGTCGTTTCGGTTATTTTCGTTACCCATCTGCCAGCGAATTTTGTATCATCAGACTTAAACAAAAAAGCAATGGAACTTAACAGCAGCACGATCCTGATTACAGGAGGTACAAGTGGAATAGGTTTGGAATTTGTGAAACAACTTTCCGAACTTGGAGCAACCATACTCATAACAGGGCGTAATCAAAAAGCCCTCAATGAAACAAAAAAGAGGTTTCCTAACATACACACATTTCAGAGTGATGTAGCTAGCCCACACGACATTAAAAAACTATATGAAGAGGTGACGCAACAGTTCCCACAACTCAATATGATCATCAATAACGCCGGGCTCATGCGACTCATTGATTTACAGGATGATACCGAGGATCTTGAAAACATCAATACTGAAATTGTCACAAATCTCACGGGCACCATCCAGATGGCGCATCGGTTTTTACCTCATCTGACCAGTAAAAAATCAGCGGCCATCGTAAATGTTTCTTCCGGTATTGCCTTTATGCCTTATTCTTCTGCACCTGTGTACAGCGCATCCAAAGCGGGAGTACATGCCTACACTCAGGCATTGCGCATGCAGCTGGAAGACACCAGTGTGAAAGTGTTTGAGGTCATTCCTCCGGGTGTGAATACCAACCTGCAAAATAGTTGGAAGGTGAAGCCAAGCCCGGGTGCGATGATGGATGCTGACAAAATGGTAGCCGTAGCAATTAAAGGGCTTTTGTCCGATGAGGCCGAAATCAAGCCAATGCTGATCAGCATTATAAAGGTGGCTAGCAGAATTGCTCCGGGATTACTTTTGAAATTCGGACACCGGGAATTCAAAAAGTTTAAGGCTTTGAACAATAAGCAGGCGATCGTAGCCTGATGAATCAACTGGTCTTTTGCAGGCGCACAAATTTGAAAATCACATACACATCAAACAAAATGGCAAAAAACATTCTCTCACTGGCTTTGTTAATTTTATCAGCCGGACTAAATTTCAAGCACGGATGGGATGCATTCCAGCGAGTTGGAGGCGAACAGGCAAAAATGATGGCAGACCTGGGCCTGACTCCGTCTATCATGCCATATATTGGAGTGCTTTCTATAGCAGTCGGGTTCCTTATGATCATCCCACAGACATTTTTTACAGGGAATTTACTGAGTGCATTTACGATTTTATTGATTATGGCGTTATCGCTAAAAGCCGGTAATTATCAAATGGCTCTGCTGGAGATTCCTTTCCTGCTCATGCCTTTGTTGTTAATCTGGCTCAAATACCCTTTTAAGCAATAAACACCGAATCATGGTAAACCAAAAACCCATTCGGGTTAAAACAATCACAGAAGGACATCGTTTGCTTGGCCTTCCAAATCCTGAACATCCTCTGATCAGCGTGCTCAACTACGCAGCGCTGCAAATGCCGGAGGGTACTGAGGTGATGAGTGCGATGTTTGACTTTTATTATATTTCACTCAAAAGAGGATTCAGTAACAAGCTGCATTACGGCCAGCAAACCTACGACTTCGATGAGGGTATGATGTATTTTGTGGCTCCAAATCAGATACTCAAAGGCGCAGGTCCTTCGCCAGACGATGATCTGTCTGGTTGGATACTTCTCATCCACCCCGACCTTCTTTGGGGAACTTCATTGGCAACAAAAATCAAAAAGTATGAATTCTTTGACTATGCCGTGAACGAAGCACTTTTTCTTTCCGACAAAGAAGAAATAATTGTGAATGGGATTGTTAAAACCATTCAGTCAGAATACCAATCCAACATTGACAAATTTAGTCAGGACATCATTATTTCGCATCTTGAAACCCTTCTCAACTACGCGGAGAGGTTTTATCAAAGACAATTTCTGACGAGAAAGAAAAGCACTCATCAGGTTCTTGACCGCCTGGAGCATTTGGTGAATCGCTATTTTGATGACGACGATCTGATCACCAAAGGATTACCTACTGTTCAATACATTTCTGAAGAATTGCATGTTTCGCCGAGTTATCTGCGCAGTTTACTGAAAGTGCTCACCGGACTTAGTACCCAACAATACGTCCATGAGCGACTGATAGAAAAAGCGAAAGAAAAGCTCTCAACGACAAGTTTGTCTGTAAGTGAAATTGCATATACCCTTGGCTTTGAGCATCCGCAGTCATTTAGCAAATTATTCAAATCCAAGACGAAACTATCACCTCTGGAATTCCGTGCATCTTTCAATTGATATTGAAAAAGGCAATGAATCAGCTATCGGAAATGGGAATACGACCTGATTATTAAACGAGAAACCTGAAATAAAACCAAAGTGCCCCGAAAAGTATCTGACTTTCCGGGGCACTTCTTATTGATATCGATTAGCTGATCAATAACCAGGATTCTGATACATCTTGATCGGATCCAGTTTATTCTCATCAAACGGGATTGGATAGTAGCGATCCTTTGTTCCAAAATTTGAAAGTTTGGCCAGGCCGAAATTAGCCTGATCTTTCGCTTTGAAATAAGCTACCAATTCATCGTTATTAAAGAATCGAAGCAAGTCGAACCAGCGATGGTTCTCGAATGCAAGCTCGGTTCGTCGCTCGTGCAGGATTGCCAGTTTCAAGGTTGGATATTTGGCGCGGTAGGTTTCATTGCGGACCGACGCCGCATACAAAGGAAGTCCCGAGCGCTCACGCACCTGATCCAGGAACCCGATGGCTGTCTGCTCATCGCCAAGATACATGTTCACCTCAGCCAGCATCAGTATTACATCTGCATAACGGATCAGTATCCAATCATTTCCTCCAAAACCCTGTACACCGGCAGCAGTACTTGCATCGCGATATTTGGTAATAAAGTAATCGCGAACGATAGATGCGTTGGCAAACTTTACTGAGAAGTCTTTTCTGACATCCTGCTCTTCATAATCCAAAACAAGATCGGGTGTAACGTTCCCGCCTGCGCCTGTTGAAGCAAACAGTGAATTGACAGTTTCACCGATCGCCTGATTGTTACGCGCAATCGAAGAAGAAAAGTTGATATCTCCCTGGCGGTTTACGATCTGAAAAATGATTTCCGGAACGGTTGATTTCTTAGCCACATCAAACACATCAGCATATGGAATCTCTTTCAGCATGCCGAAAGACCGCATATTGTAACAGGCCGTAAGATAGGTTTTTGCTTCATTCAGGTGAGCTACACGATTTGCCTGATCCTGAGTCGTAGCCATAGTAAGATATACCTGACCTAGTAACGCATTCACTGCAGCTTTAGTAACTTTTCCTTTCGTTGCGGCAGTTTGCGTATTGGGCAGCGTGCTGCTCAGTGCGTCTTTCAAATCCTGAACGATTTGCTGATAAACCACGTCCTGTTTTTCGCGGAAAGTATTCGCCTGCACATCATCAAGCGAATTGAGCGGCTTGGTCACCAATGGCAC
>DASYHR010001197.1:0-5632 GCA_035998385.1 Dyadobacter sp.
AAAACATGGATCGTGAATATCCAGACAAGATTTGCTACCAGCATCAGATTGATGTAATGACTTTCGGGGAAATTCTTTGCATCCTCAAATCGAAAAAGATAAGCAAGCAAAAAAGACATGTTGAAGAAAAACACGTCAGCCCACAGATGGACCTTTGGCAAAAGACCAGATAGGTGATTTTTCATAAATTTTAAAATATAACGTTGAGTAAAATCTTAAGTCGTATCGGATTAGTAATTTGACTACCTAAGACAGGGTTGTAATTTTAGCTTGGGATATAGTATCAATTGTAACAAATGTGTTGTGAACTCTACAAATATCATCGATATGAAGCGAAAGCTATCTTATCGAATTACATCGTCACTTGGCTACTTTTTCTACAACAAGATTAACTTTAAAAACTGAATATTCCTAACTTTCTAATATCGGCATATTTGATAAATAACTGATTTTCAGTATCTTGAAAATTTTGTCTATATAAATTTAACAGCCTTTCTTTAAATTATCCTAATTAAAGCTCGATTCAATGACAAGAATTGCATCGATTTGTATCCTAAATGTACGTGAAATATTCTACAATAAATGCGATTTGCAATCGAAAACATTCTACATCTCGAACTTTGATTGTGAAACATATAGAATTGTCTCATGTAAGAATCTTTTAGTTATCGGCTTTAGATGTCATGTAGAAGGAACAACTTTTGATGTAGTTGTAATTCACATGTGGTTTTAACTAATGCTATCAAATGTAGAAATAATTTGAAATAATCCAAGTATTTTTTACGTTTGTAAGATCAATTGTATAAGCATTCACAGACGGCCGCAAAGAAAGATCTTGTGAACGTTCAGGATCTCTGAATGCTGGATAAAATCACTACTTCGTCAGCCAAAGATTATGTCATTGTTAGACACCTACTCCGCTACATTAACGGCAAAGACCGCTTCGCATTTATTACGAAGGGCAACCTTTGGTCCTACACATAAGGAAATATTGGACTTTACCGGGAAAACAGCATCCGAGGCGGCGGATCTGCTTATTGCTAACGCATCTTATCGCGCCTCGCCTCCGCCGCCCGTTGAAATGGATGAGACACGTCCTGATGCAGGTCAAACATTTATGAACAAACCTTTTGACAGCAACAGAAATTCAACATATTACAATTACCTCCAGTATTGGTGGATAGGGTTAATGACAGAACAAAACGGGCATACATCTGTCTTGGAAAAGCTTACCGCATTCTGGCAAAATCATTTTGTTGTAGTTCAGAGTTCTGTAAGCGATTATCGGCTTATGGACCGGTACCTGCGTTTTTTGAGGTCTAATGCTTTGGGCAATTTCCGTGACTTGGTAACAGGTATAACCAAAGACCCGGGTATGCTAATATTTCAGAATGGGAATGAAAATGCTAAAGAACATCCAAATGAAAATTATGGCCGGGAGTTGCAGGAACTATTTACCATCGGTCAGAAGGATTTTTATGGCAATTATAATTACACCGAACAGGATGTCAGGGCCGCTTCAGAAGTGCTGACGGGCTGGCAGGTTACCAATTGGGGTAAGGAAGGATCTACCGCATTTAGTACTATGTTCAATCCAGATAGGCACGATACCGGTACTAAGGTATTTTCTTCAAAATATAATAATACAGTCATTACTGGACGGAGCGGTTCTGAGGCAGGAGATGCAGAATTAAGCGATTTAGTGACTATGCTTCTCACCCATCCGGAGACTCCTAAGTCTATCTGTAGAAAACTCTATCGGTGGTATGTTAATCCGGAGGTAACCCCGGAAATTGAGGACCAGGTTGTTATACCCCTAGCCAATTTTTTTTCCAGTCCTGAAAATAACTATAACATCACACCGGTACTTAAAAAGTTGCTGACCAGTAATGTCTTTTTTGACAACGTCAACATTGGTGCAATCATTAAATCACCGGCTGAATTGGTGATTGGGACAGTAAGGATGTTTAATCAGCCGGTGCCGGATATCACTACGGAATATGTGGCCTTTCGCAAGATGATGAATTTTATGAGCTACAGCATGAACATTTTACAGCTCAACTTTCTGAATCAGCCCTCGGTTTTCGGTTCCTTGCCGTATTATCAAACAGGATATTCAAAAAACTGGATTAACGGCACTACACTTGGCGTTCGCGGTTCGCGCATGGACACAATTGTGTATCCTTCAATTGAGATAAAACCAGGCTACATATTAGGTATAGACGTACTTTCAAGACTTTCTAGTATTCAGCCAAACTTTTCTGACATTAACTTAACCACAGCTATTACGTGCGAACAGGTTCTGACTGAGTTTTCAAAGAATTTATTTGCAACAGACATTAGTCAAACTCAAAAGGACTTTCTGATCGATAAAATTATGATGATGAACAGTAGCCCCAGAACCACCTGGCTTAGGGAGTGGGATGCCTATCGGGCAGCACCGGCCGATGTATCAAAGCAAGGTACTATTTTGTGGCGCTGCAGGGCAATGTTAAGACATATGTTGAGAATGGCGGAATATCAGGTCTTTTAAGCTGCTACTGCGATGGAAAGAAGAGATTTTTTAGCGGCAGCGTCTTCGGCTATGCTGCCTGTTATGCTAAATGGCTTTGGCGTTAAGTCCATTGCCGCCGATTCTGCTCTGGTTCGCTCCTTACGCGAAACTGCCGCGGCCAACGGCGACCGTGTTTTAGTAATCGTTTACTTGGGAGGTGGTAATGACGGATTGAATACTGTTATTCCTTTGGATCATTACTCCAAATACAACGAGTTGCGTCCTAACATTGCGATTTCGGAAAATCTCGTCTTGCGTTTAACTGGAGCACCTGAGCTGGGGCTGCATCCGGTCATGACAGGTATGCGTGCGTTGTATGATGAAGGAAAGCTGGCCATTATCAATTCGGTGTCCTACCCCAATCCAGATCTGTCTCATTATCGCTCCACTGACATCTGGATGACCGGTGTAGATGCTGCACAGTATGCAAGGTCCGGGTGGGCAGGGCGATACCTCAACAACCGGTTTGAGGGTTACCCTGTGAATTATCCCAATCAAGAAATGGAAGATCCTCTGGCAGTCCAGATTGGACAAATCAGTACCACGACATTATTAGGTAATGAACAGTCGATGGGAATCACTTTACAGGATCCTAACACTTTTTATCAGCTCATCGGTGAACCCAATACGACTGTGGATGATACGGTTCCTTGTTGTTATGCTGGTGACCTGATTTCCTTCGTCAGGCAGCAGCAGGTGCTGACAGTCGGATATGCTGCGGAGATCAAGGCTGCAGCTGATGCCGGAAGCAATCTGGCCCCATATCCTGATGCTGCTTTGAAAAATGAACTTGCGGATCAGTTAAAAATAGTAGCCAGGTTGATACACGGCGGGTTGCGATCCAAAATATACTATGTGGAACTAGGTGGCTTCGATACGCATTCCGGGCAGGTAGGGACCAACAATAGCGAGGGTGTTCACGCACAACTCCTGAAAAAAGTATCGGATGCCATCGCAGCTTTTCAGCAGGATTTGAAATTGCAAGGTATCGAGGATAAGGTATTGGGGATGACATTTTCCGATTTTGGCCGACGTGCCAATTCTAATGCGTCCAAGGGGACGGATCATGGGGTAGGGGCTCCGATGTTTGTTTTTGGAACAGGCATCAAACGGCAGTTGATAGGCACAAGTCCGAACCTATCTACAGGTCTGCTGCCAATCTCACCTCAATCCTGGGACACCAACCGGGATATCAAAATGCAAGTCGATTTCCGGCGGGTTTATGCAGACATATTGGATGACTGGTTTGGGACAGCGCGTTCCAAAACGGATCAGGTGCTTTTCAGAAATTTCAAAACTACTTCGCTGTTTTCCGATGTTGTACAAAGTATATCCTCGGGAGCCTGGGCTAATCCGGAAGTGTGGTCCAACGGCCGTGTACCTGTATCATCTGCAACGATCAGGATTAATTCGGGACATACTGTTTTAGTAGGACAAAACATATATGCAAAGCACCTGAAGGTGGAGTCAGGAGGGAAGCTGCAGTTTCTGGGAGATTACAGCGCGAATATTTCCGGTTGATCACCGAAGTATTATTATGATGAAGTCAGATATTTAATTTACCACAGTTTTCCTTGCATTGATATGTCGTCAACCTTGACTAGGCTATTTATCTTTCTGTTGATCGGTTTCACATCTTTCGTCAGCAATGGACAGCATAAAGGAATTATACACACAGACCGGAGCCAGCCTTTCGGGATCGTTAGTTTTCCTGCGGAATCAAAACTGACTGGTATCGGCGATACCGGCCATGTGGATGGTTATGTGGAGACGAAGGGTGATGACATTTTCATATTTCCTGTTGGGAATAATGGTACTTACCGTCCATTCGCAGCAGCAGCAGATGGAGTTATTGGAGCTTATTTTCAAGTTAACCCTGACACTGCTTCGCTACCATCAGAAGGCCCATATAGAATTTCCAATAGGGAGCCCGGCATATCTAATGTCAGCAAAAAAGAATTCTGGGACATTAATGGTTCCAACACCACCAGGATTACGTTAAGTTGGAATGCTGGTAGTGACATTAAGGGTCTTACTGCTGGTTCTCTTTCTAAGTTAAGTATTATCGGATGGAATGTAACCACGTCAAGATGGGAAAAAATTACATCAACAGTCGATGAAATGTCTTTACAAGGAGGCGTTAGCTCCTTAACCGCGGGCTCAATTACTACAGTGCTTAGTATCGTCCCAAACTCATACAGCATTTACACATTAGGTATAATAAATGCGCCAGTAGTGACAAACGATTATACAGGAAACCTAGAATCTGCTAACTGTACAGAGATCAAAGGATGGGTTTGGGATAGAAACTATCCTGACGCAACTGGGATAGTTGAGCTTGTGGAAGGTGATATTGTACATGCAACTGCTCCTGCCAGCCTTTACAGAGATGATTTAAAAAACAGTGGTATGGGTACTGGTAATTATGGCTTTAGTATGTCTGTGCCGGAGAGCCTGAATGATGGCAAAATTCATAACATCGGTATAAGGGTAAGAAGTAGCAGTTATAATTTGGTTGGATCACCCAAAACTATCAACTGCGCGTATGATGGTGAATTTGACTCGGCTGATTGTTTATTTATTTCTGGGTGGGCATGGGACAAAAATAATCCAAATGTCACTCAAGCTGTTGAACTTTTCGAAGGAAATGTTGTATATGCCACTGTTGTTGCTGATATTTATAGACCAGATTTGGATTCAAGAGGAATTGGCAATGGTAGGTATGGATTTAATTTTAAGCTGCCAGAAATACTAAAAGATGGGAAAAGCCATCAATTAAATGTTAGGTTAAAGAATATTAATTATAAATTAAAGGGTTCAGGAAAAAGCCTGATATGTTCAGTTGCTCAGTACGGGGGTAATTTCGATTTTGCAGACTGCAATGTTGTAAGTGGCTGGGTTTGGGATAAGCAGTATCCTACCTCAGCTACTACTGTTGAATTGATGGAAGGAAATAATGTTCATGCCACAACTTCGGCAAGTACTTATCGTGCGGATCTGAAGAATGCAGGGATGGGTACAGGGAATTATGGTTTTAACGTAAATCTTCCAGCGAGTCTCAAGGATGGTAACTCTCAC
>DASYHR010001198.1:0-1881 GCA_035998385.1 Dyadobacter sp.
TCCTGATTCTGATGGAAAAACGGTTTCCCTGAGCGATCCGCAGTATAAAGATAAGGTCGTGATCATACAGATATTGGGCTCATGGTGTCCAAACTGCATGGATGAAACGAACTTCCTTGCGCCATGGTACAAGAAAAACAAAGGCCGCGGCGTTGAAATCATTGGGCTGGCATTCGAACATTCCGACAAACCGGAAGTGTCCAATCCAAAGTTGAAACGAATGATCAACAGATTTGGAATGACCTATCCTGTGTTGCTGGCGGGTACCAATAGTGACGAAGCGACAGGCAAAGCATTGCCGATGCTGAACAAGGTCATGTCATATCCGACTACTATTTTTATTGATAAAAAAGGAAAGGTGCGTGAGATTCACACAGGTTTCTCAGGACCAGGTACCGGTAAATATTATGATCAGTTTGTTGAGGATTTCAATGGATTGATGGATAAAATGATTGCTGAAAAGTAATATTAAGGTTCCCTGTAGCGCTGCAACATGTTGTAGCGCTATTTTTATGCAACAAAATTAGTATGCTTGCATAATATTCCTGTCTTTTCTTACATTTGTGTACAGGTCAAATGATTCTGACACCTTTCAAAATTGAAAAGATGCGCAAGGAAAAAACCATAGATTTCCAGATAAAATGGGCATGGCATTCTATTTCCAGAATGTACAATGCCTACGCTGCGCGGTTCGATACAACTATGGCAGTGGGTTATGTACTGCTCAATATAGATATTGAAAACGGTACACCTGCTACCAAGATAGCTCCTTTGCTGGGCATGGAACCCCGCAGTTTGGTGAGAATGCTCAAAAATCTGGAAGAGCGCGGGCTGATCACGCGTGAAGTGAGTGAAAATGACAAACGTTTCGTCAGAATCATGTTGACAGATCTCGGAAAAGAGAAGAGAGAACTGGCCAGGGAGGGTGTAATTTCCTTTAATACCATGGTCAGGGATAAAATCCCACTGGATAAGCTGGTCACATTTTTTGAGGTGATCAAAGACATCAACAAAATTGTGGAAGAAGAGAACCACAAACTGAAAGCAGGAGACATCGAAGAAGAAATTTAACTCCGTTCTGCACGCTTTTCAGCGTGGCTGAACGGAACTTAGGGGGTTTACTGTTGAAATTTCCGTTCAGACGGACGATCCGGTCTGCACGCTTTTCAGCAGGCTGAACGGTAATACAAGAATCGCCTTATGCGAACAGTTAGGCAACCGACTGCCAGATCAACAAATAACAGTAAAAGAAGCTAAACGCTAATAGCTCAGAGCTAACAGCTAAATAAATTCCTAATAACCAAAATCTTTAGATAATGAATCGTTCCATTCGTAAAGTAGCAGTTTTAGGTTCGGGTATCATGGGTTCGCGCATCGCGTGCCATTTTGCCAATATTGGTGTTGAAGTTTTACTATTGGATATTGTTCCGAAAGAACCTAATGATACAGAAAAGGCCAAAGGTCTTACCACAGAGCATCCGGCAGTTCGCAACAGAATTGTAAATGATGCATTTCAGCAAACGCTGAAAGCGACACCGGCGTCTTTGTATAGTCCCGAATTCGCTTCCCGCATTAAGCTGGGGAATTTCGAGGACAACCTTCAGGATATAAAAAATTATGACTGGGTGATTGAGGTTGTGGTGGAAAGGCTTGATATTAAAAAGAGTCTGTTTGAGAAAGTAGAGCAACACCGTAAGCCAGGTACACTCATCACTTCCAACACTTCCGGAATACCAATCCACCTCATGGCAGAGGGAAGAAGTGAAGATTTCAGGAAAAACTTCTGCGGCACCCACTTTTTCAATCCACCCCGTTACCTGCGTTTGCTGGAAATCATTCCAACTGCTGATACAGATCAATCCGTGGTTGATTTTCTGATGC
>DASYHR010001199.1:0-2850 GCA_035998385.1 Dyadobacter sp.
ATGCCATGTATTGTGTGAGAAGCCACCGGGCTTAAATGCGTTACAGGCACGTGAAATGGCTGAGTTTGTCCAAAGGAAAGGAAAAGTTCTGGCTTATAATTTTCAGAGAAGACAATCTCATGCGTTTTCTATTCTAAAGAAACTACAGGAAGAAGGCCGGTTTGGAAATATTTATCACATCAAAGCAACCTATCTGCGCAGAAGAGGTATTCCTGGCTGGGGAAATTTTACAAATAAAGAAATTCAGGGAGGCGGCGCCCTTATTGATCTTGGTGTCCACATTTTAGATCTCGCTTTAGACCTTCTCGATTACCAGACACCTCAACAGATTTTGGGTAATACCTATGATTTTATTGGCAAGACTGGTGGAAAGGGATTAAAGGGCAATTGGGATCCTGCCAAATTCGAAGTGGAAGATGCCTGTTTTGCTCATTTATCATTTGCAGGTAACGCAAGTATCGCCTTGTCCTGCTCATTTGCGCTGAATCAGAAAGAAGAGGAAAGTGTGAATCTGGAAATATTTGGAAGTGGTGCCGGAGCGACGTTGAATCCGCCGGTGCTATTTACCGAAATAGCCGGAGAGTTGGCGGATACGCATTTTCCATTTGCAGAGCAATCAGATTGGCAGGTAAAAAATACAAAGGCATTTCTCGAAGCATGTCACGGTAAGGCTTCCAATATTTGCAATGCGGAGCAGGGAGCTGTGCTGCAGGAAATTGTGGAAAGGATATATCAATCTGCCGAATCAAAGATAGTATAATACAAAAACGCCTTGCGAACTGAAATTCACAAGGCGTTTTGATGTATTTATATGTTGGCTTTGTGCTCATCTCCGTTCAGTCCGCTGAAAAGCGTCCAGACCGGGACACTCCCCTGCCCTTACTCCCAAGCCCTCTGCAACTACTTCGCAGTAGCCATGACCATTTTGATATCCTGCTTGGCACCCAATTCCAGTACATCTACCAGATCCTGAACTGCCAGATTTTTATCAACTCTCAAAACGATCGTGCGGTCTTCCACACCGGCAAAAATATTCTGTAATTCTGCTTCAAGCGCATCAAAGGCAATCGGCTCTTTATCGATATAATAAACCTTCTGATCGTCGATCGAAAGCGTAATTTGTTTCTTGTACATCTGTTGCGTTGCCGACGCTTTGGGAAGCATCAACTTGATCACATTCGGATTGGACATCGTAGATATGATCAGGAAAAACAGCAGCAGGAAAAACATAATATCGTTGAGCGAGTGCGTAAACACTTCCGGAGCAAACCGACTCTTACGACGTATTTTCATCTAAATAGCTTTAAATTTTTTGAACTATGACCGGCACTACTGCTTATTTGGAATTAACGGGGCGCTGCAGTACGTCCAGAAAATCGGAAGCAGCCATCTGCAATTTCAAAGCAAAACGGTCAATTTTCATATTCAGAAGGTGATATCCTGCATAAGCGATCAAACCAATGATTAGACCGGATCCGGAAGTGATCATTTTCTCATACATACCGCCGGCGATTGTACTGATATTGAAGTCGTTCGAAATAGAAATATCGTAGAAAATACGGATAATACCGGAAATAGTACCTACGAAACCAAGCATAGGTGCGATACCAGCAATAACCCCCAAATAGGGCAGGTTACCTTCCATACGCTGGATTTCGATCTGACTGGCATTTTCAATTGTAGTTTCGATGTCCTTGATCGGGTAACCGATGCGACTGATCGCACGCTCCAGAATACGGCCACTTGCATTACGCTGATTGCGGCAGGACGACTCTGCAGACTTGAGATTTCCCTGCTGAATAAAATCCTTTACATTATCTACAAATTGCGGATCGATTTTACCATTCGCTCCAATGGCCAGGAATCTTTCAATAATCAGGAACAAAGTACCTATGAACAAGAGCCCAAGCGGAAGCATAACCCAGCCCCCTTTTGCAAGCAGATCAATAATAGATAGTCCCTGGTCAGCAACAGGAGCTGCCATAGTAGAGTCAGTAAGTGCTTGTAGAAGCATCATATAATTGTGAAAGTGAATGGTTAAGCTTAATAAAAACAGGGTTACCCAGCCTTAAAATGACTTTGAACATAAACGGAGTAACACCCTCCTTATTGTTCAAAGGGCAAAGATAGAAAAATTACTCTTCGGGCGTTATCCAACCCTCTTTTACATCCTCTGTACCTGCATATAAATCTGACAGCAAGAGTGTAGCTTCAATCGATGCAACAGTTACAGAATCCGCGAGTTTATATCCATCCTCAGCCAACAGCCATTGATTATCCCTGGTACGGCGGTATATCTCAATACCAACATTGAGAGAGTTCACGAGGATATATTCCTGAAGACTGTCAATATCTCGGTAGAGGCGAAATTTATCTCCACGATCATACGCGCCCGATCCTTGCGAAACCACCTCTACAATCACTGTCGGATTGACAATAGTATTCTTGTTATTATCAGCATATTGATTAGGTCCGCAAACTATAACCACATCCGGATAAGTATAAAGGCTATTTTCCGGAATATGAATACGCTGATCACTGGAATAGCTTCTGCAGGACTTTCTCTTTTTTAGTACACTATAAATCTCTCCCGACAAGTTCTCTTTAATCCGGTTGTGGTTGGGAGTACCGCCTGCTATCATAAAAATTTCTCCCCGAAAATACTCACTCTTGTAAGTGGCCTTTTCTTCCAGGTTCAAATATTCTTCTTCTGAATATATAGCTTGCGCAACTGCTGACATGATGATCACAAATCTGGTTTTAACAAAAATAACAATTTAATGTGGAATAGGAATCGCATTTGCTCACTCTAAATCAACAGATTCGAGAGTGTCTCTGCTGTATGAACCA
>DASYHR010001200.1:0-1501 GCA_035998385.1 Dyadobacter sp.
GACGTCCTAATGTTGGGAAATCTACACTTTTTAACAGACTTACAGAAAGCAGGAAGGCGATCATGGACAACCAAAGCGGTGTAACCAGAGATCGTCATTACGGATATGGTGAATGGACGGATCAGTACTTTACAGTGATTGATACAGGCGGATATGTTGTAGGTTCAGAAGATATTTTTGAAGGTGCTATCAGAGATCAGGTGGAGTTGGCTATTGAAGAGTCAACAGTTGTTCTTTTTATGGTAGATACCATGACCGGTCTCACAGACCTGGATAAGGATTTTGCCAACGTATTACGCCGCTTTAACAAGCCGGTATATCTGGTGGCTAATAAGGCAGAAACAACGGAAAGATATCAATCCGCAGCTGAATTCTATGAGTTGGGCCTTGGTGATGAAATATATGCCGTCTCGGCACAGACTGGTTTTGGAACAGGCGACTTGCTGGATGCGGTAATCACGCATTTTGAAACTGCAGGTATTGAAGATCCCGAAGCCGGTATTCCGCGCATCGCGATCATGGGTCGTCCCAATGTTGGTAAATCATCGTTTTTGAATGTGCTGACGGGTACTGACCGCAGTATCGTAACTAACATAGCAGGAACAACCAGAGATGCCATCCATACGCATTACAATGCCTTTGGGATGGAGTTCATTCTGACCGATACAGCCGGACTACGCAGAAAATCGAGAGTGAATGAAGATGTGGAATATTACTCTTCTTTACGGTCTATCAAAGCGATGGAAGAGTCGGACGTATGTATAGTATTGTTGGATGCTACATTGGGTCTGGAAGGTCAGGACTTGACCATTATCGGCCTTGCTGATAAAGCAAAGAAGGGTATTGTGATCATGGTGAACAAGTGGGATCTGGTGGAAAAGGATAGCAAAACAGCAGATACTTTTAAGAAACAGCTATTGGAGCGATTGGCGCCCATGAACTATATGCCAATTGTATTCGCTTCGGTTGTTGAGAAACAGCGGATTCACCAGGTCATGGAAAAGGCAATGGAGGTTTATCAGAATAAGACGAAGAAGATTTCTACCTCCAAGCTGAACGATGTGATGCAGAAAGAGATTGAAAAATATCCTCCTCCGGCAGATCGCGGTAAGTATATCAATATCAAGTATATGATACAGCTGCCTACTCCTTCACCTACATTTGTGTTTTTCAGCAGCAATCCTAAAAATGTAAAGGATCCCTACTTACGATATCTGGAAAACAGAATGAGGGAGAACTTCGATTTTTCGGGTGTGCCGATCACGATTTTCTTCAGGGAAAAATAAAATTGAGAGTTTGTGACTGCGGGCACTGGTTGATTTTCAGCCAGTGCCTTTTTTGTTTGATCCTGATTTTGCGAAGGTTCATCCTTTAAAACGGCGGTGTTGGTATAAATTATTTTTTTGATGCAACCTGAGATACTAATTTTCCATCTGTTAGGAGAATCGAAATCCTGGTTTGACAAGAAAAATCAAAAAATTTGTTAAAAACAAGGTACTAT
>DASYHR010001201.1:0-2691 GCA_035998385.1 Dyadobacter sp.
AGGTTGACGGTAGATGACAAAGTGATTTCCTTTTTTCCGGATTCAGTACCTGATATGGTCAGTGAAAACCTTGGTAAAATGCGTGTGCAGGATCTGCTTACAATGCGAACAGGACATGAAAAAGATTCTACACCAGCACTCAGAGAATCTGGTGGTGACAACTGGATACGGTCATTTTTGGCTTTTCCGGTGGAGAAAGAGCCGGGTACTTTTTTCGTTTATAACAGTGGAGCAACCTACATGCTGTCTGCAATTATTCAAAAACTGACAGGTCAAACGCTGATTCAGTACCTGACTCCCAGGTTGTTTCAACCACTTGCAATAGTAGGAGCCGACTGGGAAGTAGATCCAAACGGCATCAATACGGGTGGTTGGGGGCTTCGGGTGAAAACGGAAGATATCGCCAAATTTGGTCAGCTCTATCTTCAAAAGGGAATGTGGAATGGAAAGCGAATACTTGCTGAAAAATGGATTGATGAGGCGACTTCAGCTCAGGTTCCTTCCAAGGGTACTGAAAGTGATTGGGAGCAGGGGTATGGCTACCAGTTCTGGCGTTGCAGGCATGACGCTTACCGGGGTGACGGTGCTTTTGGTCAGTATTGTATTGTGTTACCGAAGTTAAACATGGTTGTTGCCATGACCAGCGAAACGGGTGATATGGGCGCAGTAATGAGCCATGTATGGAAACATATTTTGCCGGCAGTTCAGAAAGATGTGGTTGGGAACAAAGGGTCACAGGCACAGCTCAAACAGAAGCTTGCCACTTTAGCACTTCCTATACCACCTCCGAATAGTAGCCCGGTAATTGCCAGAATAAACAACGCTACCTATAAATTCGATAGCAACGATTTGAAAATCAAATCGATATCGCTTCGTTTCAATGATGCTAATTGTATGTTCAAAATGACGGATGAGCAGGGAGAGCACACCATTTCATGTGGTAGCGGTCAATGGAAAAAAGGTAAGACCGATTTGTCTGTTTTGCCACTCAAACTTGCTCCAACGTCTGTTCCGGGGGAAATTGTTACACCTGTTGTTGCTGCTGGTACCTGGTTGGATGACGACACGTACGTGATGACCTGGAGATTTATCGAAACCGCGCATTACCAAACTGTAACCTGTCAGTTTCAGGATGACCAGGTCAAACTTAGCTTTAGGAGGAGTCTGGCAATTATTAATAATACGGAAGATACGCGTCCTGCTGTAATAGGTAAAAGCGTATAAATAATATATCACTTGGTTGCCTTGTAGTTATTTGTTTTGTATTTTTGAGTTATTTGTTTTGTTATATAATCCGACATAACTATGATTGAGATCGTTCAGAATTTTTTAGAGCTCAGGAAACAAATGGGTATTTTGATAGATAAGTCGGGGTACAAAAATTCATATATCGCGGAAAAGATAGGAATGCAGGCTACATTATTCTCTGTCAAAAAACAAAGAGGTAACTGGACTGAAATTGAAATGGAAAAAGTGCTTTCTGTGATCGAGAATGAAGAACTTGAAGACTATTTCTTGGGGCAGATTATGCAAACTGTTGAAAAAGAGAACGAGTATATGTCCTATGAAGACCTGAAAGCAGAAATGGGATGGAAATAATTGCTTCAAAACGATTTGTGAAGGAGCTGAAAAAATGTCCTCTAAATATTCAAATTCAAGCAAAAGGATTATTGGCCATTGCCAGTCAAGCCGGGAACATTGAGGAAATACCGGATATTAAAAAGTTAGCCGGTTACAAAGATTATTTCAGAGTCAGGCTCGGGGGATGGAGGATAGGCTTACAGTGCGAATCGGGTATAGTGAGGGTTTTATACGTAATGACGATCAGACCAAGAGGTGACATATACAAAACTTTCCCGCCCAAATAATTCTCCGCAGGTAATAACCGGCACTTTTGATTATTTTTACCCATAAACGTTTAAACTATAATCTAACAATGAAAAAGACAATTTTTCTTTCTCTGATGCTTACTGCTCTTGCCTTTGGTGCTCAGGCGCAGAAATTCAAACCACTTGATAAGAGTCCCCGTGATATCGCCTACTATCCTGATGGCTTTGCCGGAAAACGGAAAGACGGAGAAAAAGCATTGGTAAAGGTTTCTTACAGCCGTCCGGGTGTAAAAGGAAGAGAAATCTTTGGCAAACAAGAGCAATACGGGAAGGTGTGGCGTCTTGGTGCTGACGAATCTACAGAAATCAAATTTTACTCTGATGCAGTTTTTGGAGGTAAGAAAGTGAAAGCAGGGACTTATTCTCTCTTCGCTATCCCTGGTGAAAAAGAATGGACTATCATCCTGAACTCCGATGTCGATTATTGGGGTGCATATAAATACAAAGAGGCTAATGACGTGGCTCGTGTGACAGTACCGGTATCTGCCAAACCTGCCGAACTGATTGAAAATTTTTCAATCGTATTTACAGGAGATTCGCCTGCTAAAACTGTGATGGCTTTGGGCTGGGAGAATACAGTAGTAGAGGTGCCTATCAGCTTCTAAGCAAATACTGGCATTATTATTTATTTGAAAGGGACATCAGCATTGCGTTGATGTCCCTTTCAAATAAAACGATATGTTATGAACAAAATTCACACATTATTAGCATGTATGGCCGTTGCAGGTAGCCTTGCCAGTTGCGGTGGAAATACCAAAAAGGAAAAAGAAGAAGCCAGAGCTGCCGGTCCGGATTCAGTGGA
>DASYHR010001203.1:0-1793 GCA_035998385.1 Dyadobacter sp.
TTTGCTTTCACTTGCCTTTGTATTGGTCGGTTATGCAAGTTATCTGATGGTGCTTGTTCGTGCAGAGTACAATCCTCCGATTAATGAGAATAACCCTAACGACGTATTAAGCTTCGTATCCTATCTGAAAAGAGAGCAGTATGGCAGTCGTCCCTTGTTATTCGGTCCTTCTTTTGTATCACGTCCTGTGAGTCAAAAACGTGGTGCACCTATGTACCGGAAGCAGGATGGTAAATATGTGATTTACGACTACCGTCCCGAGTATGAATATGAGCCGGGAAGCAGCATGCTTTTGCCTCGTATGTATAGCACGCAGGGAGGCCATCCGCAATTGTATCAGCAGATGACGGGCTTGGCGGAAGGACAAAAGCCTACTATGGGACATAATCTTTCCTTTATGTTCTCTCATCAGATCGGGCATATGTACTGGCGCTATTTCCTCTGGAACTTTGTAGGCCGGGAAAGCGATGAAGAAGGTGCAGGGAATCTGTTGCCCTGGGATGCCGCCAAAAAGTATCCGTCAATCATTGCCAATAACAAAGCGCATGATAATTACTTCATGCTTCCGTTTATACTTGGACTTTTAGGTATTGTGGTAGCCTACTATCGCCAGAAAAAAGATCTTCTCATCCTGGGATTACTATTTATTCTGACTGGTATTGCCCTGGTGATATACCTGAACTCTCCGCCGGTAGAGCCTCGGGAGCGTGATTACATTTATGTAGGGTCATTCTATATTTTCTGTATCTGGATTGGTTTTGGTGTGATTGCGGTGGCAGATGCCATTGGGAAGTTTGTGAAAGACGGACCTACAAGAGCAGGTGTTGCTACTGTGGTTTGTTTAATCGTACCTGGACTAATGGGAACAAAAGGTTGGGATAATCACAACCGTGATCACAGATTCCATTCTGTAGATTTTGCCAAAAATCTTTTGAACTCCTGCGCGCCGAATGCAATACTTTTCACGGGTGGTGATAACGACACATTCCCATTGTGGTATGTACAGGAAGTGGAAGGTTTCCGTACCGATGTACGTGTGTGTAACCTGAGCTTGCTGGGTACAGACTGGTATATTGATCAGATGAAGCGTAAGACGTACTTGTCTGAGGCTTTGCCAATATCTCTGGATAAGAACAACTATGCGTTCGGTAAAAATGACATTGTTCCTTTCTACGAAATTCCTAGCGTAAAAGGCGGGATCAATCTGAAAGAATATATGAGCCTCGTGAAGACGGAAAACAAAGCGATTCAGGTGCCGTTGACAAGTGGCGACATGACTTCCATCCTTCCCTCTTCTGTATTGTTTCTGCCGGTTGACGCAGAAGCTGTGAAAAAGATGAATATCATCAAAAGTGATCTTGTACCTTTCGTAGCAGATTCGATCAGCTGGACAATCGGAAAAGGTGATTTGTATAAGTCTGATCTGATCATGCTGGATATCATAGCAAGTAATGACTGGAAACGTCCGATTTACTTCTCTTCAACTTTGGGTGGATCGAGTTATCTGAGCATGAAAGAATATATGCAGCTTGAAGGTTATGCATATCGATTGTTGCCGGTTCGTGTACCGGGTGCGCAGGACGGCTACGTTAATTCTGACGTCATGTATAAAAACATGATGACCAAAATGGAGTGGAGAGAATTGGATAACCCAAATACGTATTACGACAACACCTATCTGGGATCTCCTGTAGCTACTGCTCGTATCGCATTTCTTCGTCTGGCTGGTCAGTTGGTTGCTGATGGCAGAAAAGATGAAGCAAAGAAAGCTATAGAGCGTTCGCTGTCAACCA
>DASYHR010001204.1:0-1749 GCA_035998385.1 Dyadobacter sp.
GCCGGACGATGTGGCGGTGATCGGTTTCTGTGATCTGAGTCTGGCTTCGCTCATGGATCCGCCGATCAGTGCGATCACGCAGCCTTCATTTGAAATGGGACAGCAGGCCACTTCACTACTACTTGATTTAATTGAAAGTAAAAATGCTCCCAGCCAATACGAAACAAGGGTATTACAATCGAATCTGATGATTCAGAAATCTTCCTTGAAAATAGGCTGATTGAGGTTGGAAAGGTTACATAGAGAACCACGGATGGAAATAGGTACACGGAGAAAATTATCTACTCTGTGCACCTCCGTGTAATCTTAAAACCAAAAGAGATACACAAAGACATTTAATCTCTGTGTACCTCTCCTTAGTCTTTGTGAACCTCTGTGTAATCTAAACTTAACCGGTGATTGATTTCAGTTTCCTTTCAAACTCCGAAAGAATCCTCTCTTTCATAGCCACCTTACGTTTTTGTATATTGATACGTCCCATGGCCTGTTTGTCAATATCAGGATCACCGGTTGCCGTTCTGTCAAATTCAATAATCGCAAATTCCAGATCGCTTTTCTCACGTTTGGCAAGCCATTCCAATTCACGGTGTTTGGTGCGCAACTGCTCTTCTTCACTTTTAAGGTCGAAGGCTGGATACTTGCGGCTGATCACACGTGCCAGGTAGCTCAATTCGAAAATTTTATCGCACACCATTCTGAAGCGCTCTGAAAGCTCTTTGTCTGCCAGTTTGAAAGGGATTTTGATCTCCTTCCATTGGCTTAGCAAAGCTTTCGCTTCTACTGATGCACCAATAATATCGGGCTGGCGAAGAAGTTGCTCTGCAGTAGCAAGCAATTTTTGTTGTTCCAGAATACGTGGGTCAACACGCACTTTTGGCTCAATCCCCTTAGCCAGATTGTATTTGTCGTAAAATAATTTCAGGAAGTGTCTGTAGGCTTTGTTTACCTTGAAGAAACGCTTCGGCGGAACCTCACCTACGTTGTTCCATGCATTACGCACGTCTCTTGCTTTTGAGTAAGCATCGTCCAGATCCCTCGAGTAACTCAATGTTTTCGTAATCTTGATCAGGCGCTCATACTCATCGATACGTTCCTGATTAATACGATTCTGCTCATCGAAGTAATCGCGGCGTCTCTGGAAAAAGTTATCAAGGATATCCTGGAATTTTGTTTCCACTTCTTCCTGATACTCCTTCTCAACAGGGCCCGTGCGAATCCACTTTGCTTTGATCTCCTGAATCTGATCGGTAGCAGCGGCATAATCTTCAATGGCAGCAGCAGCAGTTACATCTTCGATCAGTGCACGTTTGATTTCGAGGTTTTTAAGTTGATTCACCTCGATCAATTCCCGAAGGTATTCTTCTTTTTTCTCCAGGCGCGTTAACAACGGAACAAAGTCTCCCAGGGCATCGAAGCCTTTAAGTTTTCTTTGTAGTTGAATCAACTTTGTCAGATAAGAGCCTTTGTTGAGTGCTTCGTCAATTTCGCTTTCCAGCTGCTCAACCTTGTTGAGAACGATAACAAACCGATTTTTAAAATAATCAATGGCTTCCTGCTCTGTCCTTTTTACTTCTCCAATTTGCCGGTCGGGGAATTCCAGGTACCCCTTTAAAAATACTTTGCTGTCTTTGACATAGCCGTATTCATCATTCAGTGTGGCATTTTCCATTCTTTAATTTTTTTTAACTGCTAAGTGTAGGGAAATAACGATATTTGTTACTCACAAATTAACTAAAAAATGAGAAACGA
>DASYHR010001205.1:0-3656 GCA_035998385.1 Dyadobacter sp.
CCTCATCAGTTGTATTCATATGCCAAACCTGCGCCCAACCCAGGAAGAATCTTTGTTTCCAGTTGAACCCGTCTATTAGTTCCGGCTCAGGTTTGCCTTTCAGAGATTTTTCCAATGCGTAGTAAGCAAGGGTCAATCCACCTAAATCAGCGACATTTTCTCCGATGGTTAATGCCCCGTTGATTTTGAAACCAGGCAACGCTTCAATACCGCTGAAGTAATCAATATAGCGTTTTGTCAGTTTATCGAAGTTGGCACGGTCACTGGAAGTCCACCAGTTTTTCAGATTACCTTCTTCATCAAACTGAGATCCCTGGTCATCGAAACCATGTGTAAACTCATGACCGATCACGGCGATAATTCCACCGTAGTTGATTGCATCATCAGCATTACGGTTGTAGAACGGCGGTTGCAATATACCGGCCGGGAATACTACCTCGTTGTTCAAAGGATTGTAATACGCATTTACAGTTTGCGGTGTCATGTACCACTCACTTTTGTCTACCGGTTTTCCAATTTTTTTAACCGTCTCTTCGTGGCTGAAAAGTGAAGCAGCGACTACGTTTTCAAATAGCTTATCTTTTTCAACCTTAATAGAAGAATAGTCTTTCCACTTATCAGGATAGCCGATCTTATATGTGAAGGATTTTAGTTTTTTGTGTGCACGGGCCTTGGTAGAATCGCTCATCCATGTCAGTTTGTCGATACGCTCTCCATACACCGAACGTACATTCTCAATCATTTCAGATACCTTCTTTTTGTCGTCTTCCGGGAAATATTTTTTAGCAAAAAGTTTACCCAAAGGCATACCCAGCAAACCATCTGTAGAACGAATCGCTCTTTCAGTTCTCGCACGTTGCTGTTTGGTTCCGCGCATCACTGTAGCAAAGAAGCGGAAGTTTTCGTTGTCGAAACCTTTAGGCAGATATCCTGCTGCCGTCGATAGCAAATGCCATTTGGTATACAACTTCAGTGTTGTAAGCGGAGTCGCTTTCAACAGTTTGTTGGTATTACTCAAATATGGGATATTCTGTAATATCACCGTATCGCTTTTAATATCCTGATTTTTCGTGAAAGCATCCAGATCATAATCCGGTAAAAGCGCTTTGAAATCTTTGTAAGATGTCTTGTTATACGTTTTTACAGGATCACGAAGTTCTACGTTGCTAAGTTGTAGTTTAGCCAGTTTGGTCTCAAAATCAAGGATCGTTTTGCCCGGATTTACATCTTTGAAACCTGCCAGTCCGAACATGGTATCCACGTGTTTGACAAACTCGCTCCGCACCTTCACCGTGCTCGAATCAGCTCTTTCGTAGTAGCTTTTTTCACCCAGGCTCAGTCCGTCCTGTCCCTGATAAAGCGCATTAACCTTACTGTTCTTCAAATCTCCGTCTACATAAAAACCAATTACAGTTGAGACATTGATTTTTTGCAGGTCACCATTCACCGAAGCCAGATCTTTTAAGGATGCAATTGCTTCAATTTTATCCTGGTAAGGTTTAAGCGGCTCTATTCCCCGCTTTTCGATGGTCGCTGTATCCAGGAAAGATTGGTAATAGTCCGCAATCTGTTGCTCTTCGGTACCTTGCTTGCGGTCTTTCAGGTTAGTGATCTCTTGAATAATTCCCTTCAGGCGTACTTCCTTATTTTCTTTATCCAATATGCCGAAAGCTCCCCAGCGGCTTTCTGTTCCGGGGATAGGATTCTTCTTTTTCCAACCTCCGTTTGCGTAATTGTCAAAATCGTCGCAGACCTTATAGGTAGAGTCCAGCGAGGTAATGTCGTATCCGGGCACTTTTTCAACATCCGATTCTTCTTTTTCCTTCTTACAACCAGTAGTGAGAAGTGAAATAGCAAGAAGAGAACAGCTCAATTTGGCTAAATTCATATATTACTTGTTTTTTTAAGTTTGTAAACAAAAGTAGCTATTTTCACCAACTTCATTTTAATATCCATTTCTGACCTAATAATGATACTTTATGAAATTTAAATTACATCTGCTGGCATGGCTGGGTGCGGCATCCATCTTTACCGGATGTTCTGAAAAAACATCTGATGAAAATGATGCACTGATTGACGGAAAGGAATTTGCTAAGCATATCGCGGTTCTGGCTTCAGACTCTCTGGAAGGTCGCAAACCTTTTTCTGCAGGAGAAGAAAAGACCATCAACTATCTCAAAAATGAATTTGAAAAATTGGGACTTCAGCCTGGTAACGGAGATAGTTTTTTCCAGAAAGTGCCCATGGTTGATATTATGTCAAAACCTGAAGGCAAGTTGGTTTTTAAAGGAACAGGCCCTGCGATTGAGCTGAATTATCTGGATGACTTCGTAGCGGCGTCTAGAAGGGTGAAGGAGCAGGTGAAACTTGAGAATTCGGAGATGATCTTTGTTGGTTATGGTATTGTAGCTCCCGAATATGGCTGGAATGACTATGACGGACTGGATGTAAAAGGGAAAACTGTGGTAGTGGTGGTAAATGACCCGGGTTTCTGGGATCCGAAATTATTCAAGGGTAAAACGATGACTTACTATGGCCGCTGGACTTACAAGTTTGAAGAAGCGGCGCGTCAGGGTGCGGCAGGGGTTATTTTGATTCACGATACGAAGCCTGCGAGTTATGGCTGGGCGGTAGTGCGCAGTGGCTGGTCCAAGTCGAAACTATACCTGCAGGCGGAAGATGACAATATGTCGAGAGCGGCAGTGGAAGGTTGGATTACCATGGAGTCTGCTAAGAAGTTGTTTGAACTTGCCGGTGTATCAGATACGTTGATACAGGCAGCAGGTAAAAAAGGCTTCAAGCCGGTTCCGCTTAAAGTGAAAGCTTCTATTAGTTTGAAGAATGCCATCAATAGGTCTGAGTCTAACAATGTATTGGCGGTATTACCGGGTACGACCAGAAAGGATGAGTACATTATCTATTCGGGGCACTGGGATCACTTCGGAAAAGGCGAGCCTATTGACGGAGATTCTATTTATAACGGAGCGGCAGACAATGCTTCGGGAACTGCGGCATTACTGGAACTTGCTCATGCCTTCACCAAATTGAAAACAAAACCTGCCCGTTCTATATTGTTCCTGGCTGTCACTGCAGAAGAGCAGGGATTGTTGGGATCCGATTACTATGCTTCGCATCCGGTGTATCCGATCAACAAAACTGTGGCTGATATCAATATGGATGTGTTGCAGCCGTTTGGCCGTATGAAAGATCTTATACTGGTAGGTAAAGGTCAGTCGGAACTTGATGAGTATGCTGATGAGGCAGCCGCTAAGCAAGGCAGAGTAACACGCGGTGAACCGGATCCTTCAGGTGGGTGGTATTTCCGTTCCGACCATTTCAATTTTGCTAAAGTGGGTATTCCTTCCATGTATATTGAAAATGGCTCTGTATCTGTTGAACGCGGAGAGGAGTGGGGAGAAGCGCAGAAGAAAGAATACAATGACAAGAGATACCACGCACCTACAGATGAATATTCAACTGACTGGGATTTGACAGGTATTGTTGAAGATATGCAGATTCTGTTTAATGTCGGTGTGAAGCTGAGTAATGAGTCCACTTTTCCCGGTTGGAAAAAGGGATCAGAATTCAAGGTAATCCGTGATAAGTCTATGGGTAAATAAAGACTGTTGGAATATAAAGTAAAAGCGAGCTCCTGT
>DASYHR010001206.1:0-1930 GCA_035998385.1 Dyadobacter sp.
ATTTCAATAGATTAAGCAAGTCCGCTTCGATTCAGTTTGAAGCGGACTTGCTGTTTTTAATGTAGTCGGTTTTGGCTGACCCACCATGCCTTGCATTAGGTCCAGTAGCTCATGCATATGCTCTTTCGAGTGGAGCGCGATGATCCGAAGCGCTTTTTAGGTGAAATTGTTTAGTGATAGGCAGTAGCCGCGTAGCCAAATCCCCTTCTCGGAGGCATCCGGATATGCACGGAACAGCGTGATCAGGTTACAAATTTTTTTGTCGCCTTAAACTAATTACCGTATCTATCATTAAAATCAGATAAAAATTAACTTTATAAAGTTATTGATTTCCACCTATTCCCCTTCAACATGACTAAATCCTTACCCTTTCTGGTGCTCTTTCTGCTGTTGAATCTAAGCTATCTTTTCCGGGATAAAGAAAAAGCTATACAGGCTCAAGAACCAATGGTGCATCTTCATATCGTTCAGGACACCGCCGCTGCAACAATCAGCATATTCAGAGGCAACGAATCAAAACCAATTCTTGTCCAAAATGCCAAAGCCAACTTCAGGCCCTATCTGCACCCCATCATAGCGCCCGATGGAAAAGGTGTGTTGACAGACTATAGTCCCGGCCATCACAAGCATCAAACCGGAATTTACTGGGGATACACCCGGGTAAACGGGAGAGACTATTTCCACCATCCCGAAGGCGATTATTGGAAGCGTGTATCTGCTACAGTCACTGAAAGTAAAGGCGAAGTTTTGAAATGGCAGACTGTATATGATCTTTTGGACTCTACCGGAAAGGCGGTTTTGACAGAGACGCAAAACTGGTCTATGCGGCAAAAGGACGGTAAATATCTGCTCGATCTGGAATGGAACGGTGAAGCGCAGACTGACGTGACCATCGGAAAATATGATTACGGCGGATTGTTTGTACGTATGCCCTGGAAACAGGGAATAAAAGGTGAGGTGATTAATGCTGCCCGTCAGCGAAATGAAAAGGCAGAGGGTCAGGCAGCAATGTGGGTGGATATTGGTATGCAGATTGAAGGACGTGATGATCTGGCTCACATAGCTATTTTGGATCACCCCGAAAACAAAGGTTATCCGCAAACCTGGAGAGTAGACGGACAGCTGGGGGCAGGACCTGCACGTGCCAGAAAAGCGGATTGGCATATTAAAAAGGGAGAGACGGAAGTCATCAAACATGAACTGGTGATTTACACAGGTGAGCTTCATGACATAACACTCAATAAAACTTTTGGAGAATTCATCGGTAATAATGGTCAGTATAACACTGCTGCACTTTGGGCAATAGCACAAAAAGAGGGTAGAGAAGCGAAGTTTTTAAGTGCTCAGGAAGCTGTAGCTGCCATGACGATTAAGGACGGATATATCGTCAATGCGTGGGCATCAGAACCTATGATGACCCAGCCAATGGCTTTTTGCTGGGACGACCGCGGACGTATGTGGATTGCTGAAAACAGAGATTATGAGTCGAGAGGTAAAGGTTTTTCAAATGCAGGCGACAGCCGCATCCTGATCCTGGAAGATACTGATCATGACGGGATAGCAGATAGCCGAAAGGTTTTTATGGAAGGTATTGCATTTCCATCCGCTATTGCCGTTGGTTTTGACGGTGTATTTATCGGAGCGCCACCAAACCTGCTTTTTGTTCCCGACAGGAATAAAGATGACAAAGCCGATGTAGATGCAATTGAAGTTCGTTTGACAGGTTGGGGTATTCGTGACCGCCACGAAACCATCAATAGTTTTCATTGGGGACCCGACGGCTGGTTGTACGGTTTACAAGGCTTTGCAACCCCCTCGAAAGTAGGAAAGCCTGTTGGTAAGGGGAAGTTATACAAACATAAGGATCCGTTTCCGGAAGAAATCCTGAAAGACGGGGTAGATATCAACGGCGGTGTTTGGCGTTACCATC
>DASYHR010001207.1:0-2334 GCA_035998385.1 Dyadobacter sp.
AACGTATTTTACATTGAACGGCCAACACACCGTGAAAATTGATGGCGATGTCGCAACCGGCGTTTCATTTTCTCAAATCAAAATGATCAGAGAGCCTGAAGGAAAGAAAGTACTGACCGACTACAGTGTCAGATATGACGATGCATATGTACGCGAGAATGGGAAATGGCTGATTAAAGAACGCACGGGTCATTTCATTATGATTGAGTCCAGAGTCCTGGATAACCAGCCACTGATGCACTAAGAGAAAGAAATTGGAGAAGCTGTCTTCTATAGATGCTTCTCCAATCTCAAACAATATCCAGGGTCTGCAGGATTTCTAGTTACCTTTGGAATAGGTATCTTCAGTAACCTGCTCCATCCAATCCACCACTTTCCCATCCAGATTTTCCTGGATAGCAATGTGTGACATACCCGTTTTTGCAGTTGCTCCGTGCCAGTGTTTTTCGTTTGGTTCGAACCAAACTACATCGCCAGGAAAAATATTTTCAACAGGTCCTCCCTCCCGCTGCACCCAACCGCTACCAGCCGTTACGATCAACGTTTGCCCCAACGGATGTGTATGCCAGGCTGTCCTTGCACCTGGCTCAAACGTTACTAATACCGAGGCTCCTCGCCTGGCTTCATTGGCTTCAAAAAGCGGATCAATCCGTACTGCACCGGTAAACCAATCTGCCGGCCCCTTCGCCGAAGCAATGCTTCCTATTTTCGTTATTTCCATTGTTATCAGGGTTTTATTTGTTTAGTTTGACCACCTCTTTTCACGTTTCTGTTGAAACAGATCAGTCCAAAATCTACGATACAAATAGAATGCATTTTCTGATTTCAAAGCTAAGATTTTCAATCTATCTATTAAGAATTTCAAATGTATAGCCTGTTTCGGGCTAATCTTTGGCCTTCAGCGCATCCAGGATTGAATTTTTAGAAGCGCTTTGGCAGTTGTGTATGCAGACCAGTCGTTTCTGGTTCAATATCAAACCGCGAGTAGACCACAAGGCAGACTTTAAAATGGCAAAAATATTCATCACTGGTTCGTCGGACGGACTGGGTTTACTGGCAGCGCAATCGCTGATTGAGAAAGGTCATGACGTTGTGTTTCATGCCAGGAATGAGGCAAGAAAATCGGACATACTCGCCAAAATTCCGGGCGCTAACGTCGTATTGACTGCGGATTTATCCGATATCAATCAAACAAAAAAACTGGCAGAACAGGTAAATGAGCTGGGCACGTTTGATGCTGTGATTCACAATGCAGGCGTGTGGAAAGCGTCAGCAGATACAGTTTTATCCGTCAACCTGATTGCTCCTTATATATTGACTGCATTGATCAATAAACCAAAACGATTGGTTTATCTGAGTTCTTCGATGCATATGCAGGGACATGCTGATCTGAAGCGCCTGACTGCAAACAACATCAGCTATTCCGATTCCAAACTGTATGTGCTGATGCTTTCAAACTTCGTTGCGAAGCAATGGCCCGATATATATTCCAACGCAGTGGATCCGGGTTGGGTGCCTACGAATATGGGAGGTAAATCTGCACCTGATGATCTGCAAAAGGGATTCGAAACCCAGGTGTGGCTCTCGGAAAGTAATGACGAAAATGCAAAGGTAAGCGGGAAATATTTCTTTCATCAAAAGCAAAGTCAGTCCAATAAGGAGGCAGCGAACAACTTATTGCAACAGGAGCTAATCAAGTACTGTGAAGATATATCGGGGATTATATTTCCGGCCCAAGGTTGATGCCTTATGATCGCAACTTACGATCGGGCAGCGCCTGCAAAGCCGCTGCCCGTCAGTTGATATTTAGCCCTACCGTTAAGCCCACATAGGGTTTTCCCTGGTAAATCCAGTACTGCTTGTTGCTATCCAACAGGTGATCAATACCCAACGCAAGCCCAAAATTGAGTTTCTCTACGCCCATCAATAGACAAACCGCCTTTGACCACACGAAGCCGTCATATTCACTACTGATGTTATCGTCGGTCACCCATGGATTAATGGGAGTTGATCCGATGCCGGTTGCCAAACCTGCCGAAAACCCGAAATGGGTAACACGCTGTGTCACCATTCCTATCGGATTACTTTTGTACGACAGCTCATACGTATCGCTCCTGTAGCCGACGTACACCGCGCCGTTTAAATGGTTACTTAGTTGCGTATTGAGCGTTTTGGTAGACGGACGATATTTGAATGGAATCGTCAGTACATCCAGATCAAAGGTACTTTTCCTATACTTACTTGTTGCAATCTCCACGTCTTCCCGGGCCCTTGGGTACACCATTTTCGGTTTCAACTGCTTTGCACTTCCCGGTTTTGTTTGTTTACCCGCCG
>DASYHR010000058.1:0-3870 GCA_035998385.1 Dyadobacter sp.
AGAGCCATGTATCAGAGTGGAGACGAAACGGTATCTGCAGTACAGACCCGCACTTTGAGCCAAACACCAATTCAGGCTTTTGTCAATTACCATTTCCTGAATAAATCGTCTGTTGTGCAACCTTACGCTCAGGTGAGTGCAGGTATCAGCTTTTCTGACTATTCATTGTATTACGGAAGTTTGGTGCAGCAGCAGCAGAAAATTCCATTTGCTTATGGTGTAGGCCTGGGTTCCAAATTTCTCTTCAAAAAAGACGGTTCATTAGGTGCTGATATCCGCGTCAAATATGAAGGAACCAGCTTCAAATACGGCTACCTTGAAAAAGGGACGTCAACAGTGAATGGCTCAATAGGCTTGTTTTACAGATGGTGGTAAAATCATAATAAATGAAAAATGGCCAGTTCCGGATGTTTTCGATGCTGGCCATTTTTTATTTGTCATGAAACACGCACATAGCTACCCAGCCATTTCAGGTGTGTACCGTACTTGTGCATCACCTCCTGAACCTGAGGATCTTCTATATGACCCATAAATTCGACCAAAAACCATGCTCTGAAAGATGCCTCACCACGTTGTGGGCGACTTTCTATTTTTGTCAGGTTGATGCCCCGGTCGTTAAATTCTTTCAAAAATTCATACAGCACCCCGGGCCGGTTCGTATTCGGCAGGTTTGCAATGATGGTCGTTTTATCCTCTTCACTTTTTGCATTCACAATGTCTTTTGACAAAATCAAAAAGCGTGTTCTGTTTTGATCGCTGTCTTCGATGTTATCAAAGAAAACCGGCACCCCAAACAAACGCGCAGAGATAGAAGAGCAAATGGCTGCTGAATCCGGCTCCTGAGAAGCGAGTTTTGCAGCTTTCGCAGTGGATTCAACTGGCACTAGTTCAACACCCAATCCCTCAAGATATTCGCTGATAAACTTCCCGCATTGTCTGAACGCAATATCTTTCGAATAAATACGCTTGATATCCTTCAACGAGTCTGACTGCGAAGCAAATGTGAAATGGATCGGTAGCATTACCTCCGCCACAATCGTAAGATTTTTGTCTCTCAGATAGTCAACAGTTTCAACAACGATTCCTTCCTGATTATTTTCAATGGGTACCACACCAAATTTTGCACGCCCTGTTTCAACACTTTCAAATACGGAATGAATGGTGGGTAAAACCAGGTATTCGCTCATCGCCCCAAAACGGCTCTCTGCAGCCTGATGGGTAAAACTTCCCTCAGGACCTAAATAGGATATACGTTCAGGCAATTCCAGGTTACGAGAAACAGCGAAAATTTCGAAGAAAATCGCATCAATGGCCTGCCTTGTCAACAGACCTTCGTTACGTTTTTCCAGCCTGTCAAGTATCTGCTTTTCTCTTTCAGGCCGGTAAATAATTGAATTGGAAGAGCGTTTCAGCTCGCCGACCTTATGCACAAGCTCCATGCGCTCGTTCAATATGGCCAGCATCTGATCGTCAAGCGTATCTATCCTGTTTCTTAAATCCTGTAAATCCACAATTGTTATTTTCTAATGAAAGGGTATATCTCAAATCGGGGCGTGAAGTTAAACAGCAACTGCCAGTTCTTCGATATTCTTTTCAATTTTCAGATTGTCAATAATAAACCGCTGACGCTCCGGCGTATTTTTACCCATGTAATAAGTCAGCAGTTTCAAAATCGACGTTTCCTTCTGCAGTATAACTGGTTCAAGATGCATGTCTTCACCTATAAATTTCCCGAACTCCTCAGGAGATATTTCTCCCAATCCTTTAAATCTGGTGATTTCAGGCTTGCTGCCTAACTTCCCGATCGCTGCATGTTTTTCTTCCTGGGAATAACAGTATATCGTTTCCTTTTTATTTCTTACCCTGAACAGCGGAGTTTCCAGCACGTACAAATGGCCATTACGTACAATATCCGGGAAAAACTGTAAAAAGAATGTCATCAGAAGCAGGCGGATGTGCATACCATCTACGTCGGCATCGGTGGCGATTACGATCCTGTGAAAGCGCAGGTTTTCGATCCCGTTTTCTATATCCAGAGCATGTTGCAGCAGGTTAAACTCTTCGTTCTCGTAAACGATCTTTTTGTTCAACCCGAAGCAATTCAAAGGCTTACCTCTTAAGCTGAATACGGCTTGCGTCTGTATATTCCTTGATTTGGTGATCGAACCACTCGCAGAATCTCCTTCTGTGATAAACAGCGTGGTTTCATACCGCGAATCGTGTTTGAGATCGGTAAGGTGTATGCGGCAATCTCTGAGCTTCTTATTATGTAAATTCGCCTTTTTAGCACGTTCGTTCGCCAGTTTTTTAATTCCGGCCAGTTCTTTTCTCTCCCGCTCCGACTGCTCAATACGTTTTTTCAGTGCATCCCTGGATTCGGGATTCATGTGAAGATAATTATCAAGCCGCTCCTTCACGAAATCATTCACAAAAGTACGTACCGTTGTACTGTTCGAATCGGGCGTAATGGTGTTAGAACCTAATTTTGTTTTGGTCTGAGACTCAAATACCGGTTCCTGCACACGGATGGCTACTGCAGCAATAATAGAGGACCGGATATCTTCAGGTGCGTAATCTTTACCAAAATGCTCTCTGATTGCTCTCACCACCGCCTCACGAAATGCCGCAAGGTGTGTTCCTCCCTGAGTTGTATACTGACCGTTAACGAAAGAATAATACTCCTCCCCGTACTGATTGCCGTGTGTCATGGCAAACTCAATATCCTCTCCTTTCAGATGGATGATTGGATACCGGATTGCTTCCGCGTCAGATTTACTTTGTAATAAATCCAGCAGACCATTCTGAGAAATATATTTCTGCCCGTTGAAATTGATAGTCAGACCGGCATTCAGATAACAGTAATTCCAGATCATGTTATTCAGGTACTGTGGTATATACCTGAAATTTTTAAATATCTGCCCGTCCGGTTCGAACGCCATATGCGTTCCGTTCCGTTGCGACGTGGGCTCTTCACCTGTTTCATTGATGAGTTCTCCCTGCTGAAACTCCGCCATTTTGAATTTCCCGTCGCGGTACGACTGCACCTTGAAATAATTGGAAAGTGCATTCACAGCCTTGGTACCTACCCCATTCAATCCAACAGATTTCTGGAATGCACCCGAATCGTACTTTCCTCCTGTATTTATTTTAGAAACGCAATCCACTACTTTCCCCAGTGGAATCCCTCTTCCATAGTCACGCACTTCTACCCGATGCTCAGAAATTTTAATTTCAATGGTTCTGCCATTTCCCATCATGTGCTCATCGATGGAATTGTCGACAATCTCCTTCACCAGTACGTAGATACCATCATCAATAGAGGACCCGTCACCCAGCTTTCCGATGTACATACCTGGTCTGAGGCGGATATGTTCCTTCCAATCCAGTGACTTTATGCTATCCTCGTCGTATTGAACACTCACTTTGTTTTCCATATAATTCAGGCCTTGCAGATGGACTGCAAATCCGATTTAATTATTGTATTTTAATAATTTGGGTCTTTTATCGTTAGGCTATTGTAACTTTGCCGGGAATGGGTAAACCCACCATATACTAGAAATTCTTTAAAAATAGAAAAAATCTAATTTACTTTGCGATATATGAAAAATCAAATATTTCGTTTTCAGATCTTAAAAATGCAAAATTACTAAGTTCGGCTGACAGTTATATTGAATTTTAAGTATTTCATAGCACAACAACACTACGTATGACCACATTAAAGTTGGGTAAAAAATGCAAATATTTTCTACCTTATTTGCTAAGTTTTATCATCTCTTTGCCAGCTATCTCCCAGGTAACAGCCCCTACTATATCAGCTCCAACATCTGCAGGGCAACCGCAGGGAACCTTGCCATCAGGCGCCCCGGGTGC
>DASYHR010000085.1:0-2119 GCA_035998385.1 Dyadobacter sp.
GCCTGTGGTGATAAAAAGTCCGGCTTTTCGCTCACGGAAATAAGGAATAAAAGCTTGTGTTATCCGCACCACACCGAAAAAATTGGTATCCATTTGCCGGACTAGTTGCTCGTCGGTCATCGCTTCCAATGCGCCAAACAATCCATATCCCGCATTATTAAATACAACATCAATATCGCCCAAGGTCAATACTTGCTGTGTGGTTTTGCGGATCTGCACCGGATTGGTCACATCGAGTGGCAGGACGGTTACATTGTCCAACAAATTCAGTTCTGTTTCGTTTTCGGGCTTTCGCATGGTTGCTATCACCTTCCAGCCTTTGGCAGCAAACAATTTTGCAGTCGCCCTTCCGATACCTGTTGAAGCACCTGTAATAAAAATAGTCTTTGTCATTTGTATTAGTTTTTATTTCGAAATACAAATTTCTGCAGAGCGCGGCAGGCGGTTGTAGCAAATATGGAGATTGTTGTAGCCAAAATGGTATGTGGCGAAGGCTTATGCGCAATCGCATTTACATCTGAACAATACATTGAAGAAAAAGCTTTCTAACAGTACCTGTTAGGAAGCCGCTTGAATTGTCGGCGCCGGAATGTATCTTGAATGCCAGTAACAGAATTGAGTCAGCAGACTCTGGTATCCCAAACACTTTTAGCTTTTAAATATACAAGACCGTGTCATCACTTAAACTTTATATGATCCTGCTGGGCTGTAAACCCCGGGGAAGACATACTGAACAACATGATGTGTTTTTTGGAATAGCCGGATCTCTCATGGAGCTTGTCCCTCAGATAAAACGGTTTTGGACAGATTCGGGGATACTACATATTGATGCGTGGAGAGAGGTAAACGTAGTAGGAAATTTCCGTGTCGAAATTCAGCAAAAATCGGAACCTGGCATTGCAGGCAATCAGATACGCGAAAAGCTTTTTTTTGTTAACCTGGGCGGGTATCAGGCTGACAAGTTTGAAGAGCAGCACTATATGTTATTAATGGCCAAAGAAAACAGAGCTTTGGCAATCAAGGAAGCCAAACAAACGTTGTTTTTTAAGACTAATCATCTTAAAGGTGCAAGCACACACATCGACGACAAGTACGGGATAGACGTAGACGACATCTACGAGATTGAAGATGTATTGTCTCCGGATCAGAAAGAGCAATTCCTGATCGCGCTCCACCCACAGGAAAATCCGGACCAGGATCACATCCATCTGGGTTATCTCAAATTGTCCTCTCTGAAATGACATCAGGCTACCCATCACGCATGCTACAGAAATACGACAGGCTCTAAGATCAAAACGGATCTGAACTGCTTTTCGTGGAAAGGGATTAGTGATTAACACGATTTGCGAGAAATTTATGTATTATATCCTTTGATGGGATTTTAACTTTTTACATCAAAGGATTTTTGTGCACTTCGTAATTTTGGCTGCGCGACTTGCTTTTTCTTTTTGTTCCACTAAATGTAAAAACCGGTAACGGGTAATGTAGAACAAGCCAAAACGGCTAAGAATGAGAGAAACCAGTAATTGGATACTAATCGACTTGAAACCATACCAATGAAAGAGGGTCCTATGAATATTAAGGGGATGTTTTTGCTTAAATAAATATCCAGATCGGTAAAGCGGAAAAAAAAGCTGCACAAAGTGATAACATTGCCGATGAACGAACAGGTCCTTGCTTCAGGCCTTCATTAAAGTAGAACGTAATAACTGCACCTGCAAATCCCGTAGATATTAGTATAAACAAGTCAAGCACAGCGTGCTATGAGGTAGTAAATAAATGACGTGAATGCAACGCCTGTGAATGCCAATGTACCTAATTTGCCCCCAACCCCTGAATACAGGCTTTTGGAAACCAGGATTAACACAGAGGTAAAAAAACTAGCGGTCAAAACAAAAATGATGCTTGGCGCCACACTTGTGCTGGACATTCCAATGAATGCACCGCAATATATAGCCGCAGGAAGTTGCGCCAGATAGGTAGATGTTTTCCTAAATTCAGGAACAAAGGATCCTATTATCCCAATTGAAGCGGCTGAAATAACAGGTCCCAAGTCCATGTAATTATTAAGATAAAGTGATGATATCGCACCAATAGGTATCCATGATACGACCATAGG
>DASYHR010000106.1:0-16666 GCA_035998385.1 Dyadobacter sp.
CATGTACACGTTGAAGCCGCCCGAATCCAGCAATTCCTGAGTAACAGGGCGGTCTGGTCTGCTGCTGCCGGGTTCTTTTACATAGAGTTCCTCTGCGTAGCGGCCGTCAGCATGCAGATGTGTTGAGAGGATTGAATGAGCGGGATCATGAGTGGCCTGTACAACTGCTGCACCGGCACCGTCACCAAAAATAACAGCCGTATTCCGGCCTGCTGTACTTTTATCAATCCAGGATGATTGTATCTCAGCCCCTACAACCAGTGCAGTTTTGTACATGCCCGATTTGATAAACTGATCGGCAATGGAAAGTGCATAAACAAATCCGGAGCATTGCTGACGGATATCAATGACGGGTTTACCCTCCATTTGTAGTTCCCGTTGCATCAGAAATGCAGATCCCGGGAAGAAATAGTCAGGTGTAATGGTGGCGTAGACAATTACGTCCACTTCGTTCGCGCCAATGCCCGCACGTTCGAGTGCCTGGCGTGAAGCGGCGGTTGCCATGCTGTAATTGGTGTCTTTTCCGTACTCAAAAAAACGGCGCTCTTTAATTCCCGTACGTTCCTGGATCCACTCGTCGGAGGTTTCCATCCATTGAGAAAGATCGTTGTTTGTAACTACGTTTTCGGGAACATAATAACCAAGGCCGGTGATGCGGGAAAAAGTCATAGCAATAATTAAGAGATTTAGTAGTGTTGCACCTTCACAAACTGCATGATTGCAACATGATTACAAATGAAATAAAAAAAATGACAAACCAGTCATTTTTGCTAAGCTTTACTTGTTAGCGATGAGGTTGTTAATCAGAGATAAAGCTATGTAGAAAACAATGATGACCGGAATCGCGATAATTTTGAACACGAGCAGTAATACCAGACTGATCAGAATGAAACTAAAGCGGATCTCATTCCCCTTCCAGGCAAATGATTTGAACTTCAGAGCGAGTAGCGGAATTTCTGCAACGAGTAAAAATGACATCACAACAGTGAGTATCCATAAATTGGCGGTGTCGACAATCAGCCACTTCCACTGGTCATCATAAAAATGTAAAATAAGCGGCAGAGAAGCGATCAGCATAGCGTTGGCGGGGGTGGGTACGCCTATAAAGGTGTCGCTCTGGCGCGGATCGTTGTTAAATTTGGCCAACCGTAATGCAGAGAAGATCGCAATCAGAAAGGCGGGATACGCCTTCCACATTCCCATCAGATCAGGAATGCTTTGCATCAATAGCTGAAATACAATGATGGACGGCAAAAGACCGAAAGTTACCATGTCTGCAAGCGAGTCAAGATCGCGGCCAATAGGAGAAGTTACCTTCAGCAACCGCGCTACGAAGCCGTCAAAAAAGTCCAGCACCAGTGCGATACCGATCAGCAAACAAGAAAGTAAAATGTTGTTGTGAAAAACTTCTACTACACCAATACAGCCACAAAGCAAGTTGCCGCAAGTTAGTGCATTGGGAATGTTTCTACGAATCATGAAGAGGAGCTGATGGCAGCTATTTTAAAAATGGGTTGTTCTTTTTTTCAAAACCTATGGTGGTAGGTCCCATATGGCCCGGGTAGACTTTATACTCGTCACCAAGCGTAAAAAGCTGTGTACGTATGCTGTCGATGAGTACATCAAAATTACCTGCCGGCAGATCAGTACGACCTATGCTCTGCCGAAACAGCACATCGCCGCCGATCACAAATTCCTGCTCATGACTCACAAATGCCACATGCCCGGGTGCGTGACCGGGAACAAATAAGATATCAAGAGAAGAATTACCGAACTTAATTTTCCCCCCTTCTTTCAAATATCCATCGATGGCAGGTTCATCAAACACAGGAAATCCGTAGTTGGATGCATAAGATTTGACTGCTTTCAATACTGGCTCTTCCTGTTGATGCAGATAGAAAGGGATATTGTATTTTACCTTTACAGCTTCCACACCCAGCACATGGTCAATGTGCGCATGCGTATTCATGATCCCCACAGGTTTCAGCCCATTGGATTCGACGTATTGATACAGTTCCGATAATTCGGATCTGTTATGACAGCCGGGATCGATGATGATGGCTTCACCTGTCTCATCACTGAGCACGTAAGTATTTTCGGAAAACGGATTAAATGTAAAAGACGTTATTTGTATCATCAGATGCTTAAAATATCAGGTTTTGGGCTCATATTGTGAATGGTAAAGTTACGAAACGGTTCTTAAACTCACCATTTCGCCGTGATCGGGCTTGGGCTAATCCACCAGGCTGAGCGTCGCGGTGATGCGGTCGTAGTACAAAATAGTCAGTCCCTCATAACCGGAATCTGAACCCACGCAAAGCCAGATTTCTCCGTTTTCGTTTGCTGTCACGGTGAAAGCATTACCGGCGGTTGACCTGGAAACGAGTCTGTATCTCGGCTCTTCTATGCCATTGGCTACGTTGCCGACGACGATCATTTCAGTTCCTCCTTCGGATTGATTTCCTTTATCAATATTGACTTCATAAAAATCATCTTTCAATGTAACGGCAGGTTCGTCAGGAGAAGCTCCGGCTTTGATAAACACAGAACTACCGGGAGATCCTCCGATGCCTACACTGGTTTCGGTGTAGTTGGTAACCAGCTTTACGTCAATGGAAAGGTTGTAAGATCTGTTGGGCTGCAGACCGGTTACTTTTTTCTTTAAGAACATAAACATATCATCGCTCCGGTTAATGCTTTGCATCCGGAATCCATATCTGCTTGTGTCAACAACGGCTGGTAAATGTGTTACGCCAGCCTGCACGTTTAAAATACTATCATTGGTTTGTGTACTGTATTCAGCAAAATGACCTGTCCAGCCGTTCGCATCCGCGTCGGTACCATTCTGAAATTCGGAGTCGACGGTGATGATACCATTCAGTTTTGCATCGTTATTACATGAGTACAAATTGGTAGCTAAAACAGTACCCATTACAAAAAGCCATTTCTTCATAACGATAAGCGGTTAAATGCTCCTGATGTTATCGATGAAGCATTGTGAAAATTGTATATCTGGTGGAAGCTAACCAATAACGAAAATGGTCGGTTTTTTGTGTAGATCCGGTTTCTGTTTCCGCCACTGTTTTACCGGTAATGTGCTCACAAATTCGTCGGCAGCAGTGATATCAGACGCAATTGCTAATAGCGTATCAGGCTGACATGTTTCGAGAATGGCATCCAGCAATTGATTATTACGAAAAGGGGTTTCCATGAAAATCTGCGTCTGATTTTTCAGATGTGCGTCCTTTTCAAGCTGCTGAATCTTCTTTTTTCTTAAAGCTTTGTCGATTGGCAAATAGCCGTGAAAGACAAATGATTGCCCGCTCATTCCGGATGCCATAAGCGCAAGTAAAATGGACGATGGACCTACCAACGGAACTACCTGGATAGAAAGCTGATGTGCCAGCTTCACCGCTACAGCTCCGGGATCTGCTACCCCTGGGCAGCCGGCTTCAGAAATTATGCCTGCACTTTGACTCAGATTTGATAACTGCCGCCGTGTTTCTTCTTCCGGTGTATCCTTTGTAAGTTCGTAAAAGGTAAGGGTGTCAATCACTTTGCCCAGTTTGAGGCTACTGATAAAACGCCTGGCAGTTCGGATATTTTCAACAAAAAAAACGTCCAGTTCGACAATCGCTTCCTTGATGGATGGGCTGAGTACTTTGTCGTTGGTATTTTCCGCAAGCGGGCATGGTATCAGAAAAAGAGAAAGTGTTTCGGGGCTTTTCATACTAGATATTTATATTCGTTTCCAACCATTTGGGTCGAAAAGGCATCTTGTTACATAGCGAATCAACAAGCAAAGTTAAACGTAATGTTACGACAACTATTTATTTTACTCCTTTTATTCATCGCATCCGCTTGCGCGAAGGACAGTGAAAGTTTGCCTCAGATGGATTTTCTTGACGCAACTTCGTCGGGTATGTGGCATTTGAGCGAGATAGAAACAGGACCTTACGGAAAGAGATATTGGGTGAGTGCCAACGGGACAGCAAAAGATATCAGGATCATTTTACAGGATGGAACCATGCTCACTTCCGATAGTCTGCAGGTGTGCTGCGCCCCTAAATCTTACAAAATCGGTAATACATTGAGAGATGTCCCTGAACCGGCAGCGAAGTACATCAATACAGCCTGTGCCGTTGTGAATTGCGAAACTTGTCTGGTGTGGGAAATGGATTTGAAAGGTGATGAGTTAATAATCACCTATTGTAAAGGGGAGAAGTTTAAATACGTGCGCCGTTAATCAATGAACTGCGCACGTATTGCAAAGCTCAACTTATGAAATGAAGCAAACTTTCCAGAAATGCCTTTGGCTGCTCAGCCTGTATCCAGTGACCCGAGTTGGCAATCGTATCCAATTTTGAATCAGGGAATATTTTTAGAATACCTTCCCAATCTTCATCCTGAATATAATCCGAACGGTCGCCGCGCATAAATAAAGTGGGGGTATTTACAGGTTTGTCAGTCACGATTTCCTGACCGACATTGGACATGTCCGTTGAAAGTAAAGGTAGATTGAAACGCCAGCCAAATCCGCCTTCATCCTTCCTGTAAAGATTTTTAAGTAAGAACTGGCGTACTGCCGGTATAGGTTCGTATGCTGCCAGTATATCATCTGCGGCCTGGCGGTTCTCAATCGTATCTACTGGAATTTGATTCAGTCCCTCAAGAATTTTGGTATGATGAATAGGATAGGCTTTTGGACCGATGTCCACCACAACCAGTTTGGCAAAAGTATCCGGAAAGCGAACTGCATATTCCATTACCGTTTTTCCGCCCATAGAATGTCCCACCAAAATCGGTTTGTCCAGATGCTGCTGTCCGATAAACTCTTTCAGATCCTGTGCAAAAGTCTCATAATTAATGGCACCCTCATGTGGTGACCGTCCATGATTACGCTGATCTACCAGGTATACCTGAAAACCGCTGTCAGCAATGGCCTTTCCTACTGTTAACCAGTTATCTAAAAAGCCGAACACTCCATGAAGTATCACGATTGCCGGGCCGGTTTCTCCAAATTTTTTATAATTAAGATTCATGCTGAAAAAAAAATCAATGGTTACTTAAATAATTTTTATGACCATTTAAAGCGGTTTATGTTAAATGATCATTACCAAAATTCAATACATAAATGCTATTTGTTGCAATAGCGGTAAAGGTCGGGAGTAATTGTTGTAAAGAAAAGCATTTTTGTAGCCGATTGTTAACGAAAATTTAACATGAATAGTGGTGTTATTTTTAGGGTAGAAATATGTATTATTCCAATAAATCAGCTGATTATCGCCAATAGTATAGCATTTTAGTAGGATTGGTTACTTTGGTTATACAAGAAAAATAAACGTATTTTACGGCGCAATCAGATCATCGATCCATGAAGGATCCTGTCACAAATTTCAAACAAATTCCCAAATTTTATGAACAGGAAAAGTTTACTTTTCAGGGCAGCGTTCACCGCGCTGTTCGTGTTTTCATTAACCTTGCTTGGCGGCCACGTCATGGCACAGGTTACAACGTCTACAATCAGTGGTCGGATTACAGACGATAAGGGCGAAGGACTTCCCGGAGCTACAGTTCAGGCCGTACACGAGCCATCTGGTACTCAATACGGCATCCTTACCAACGAAACAGGACGTTATGCATTTCCTACTGTTCGTGTAGGTGGTCCTTATAAGGTTACTGTAACATACATCGGATATCAGGAGCAATCAAAGACCAATATCGTTGCGGATCTTGGTTCTACCGCGGTCGTGAATATTCAAATGTCAGATGAAGGCACTCAGTTGAGCGAAGTGGTCGTAAGTACTGCTCGCGGAGATGTTTTCGGAGAAGAACGTACCGGTGCTTCTACTAATATTAATGCAAAGCAATTGAGTTCCTTGCCAACAATTTCAAGAGGTTTAACCGACTTTACTCGTTTAACTCCCCAGGCAAATGGAACAAGCTTTGCTGGACGTGATGCTCGGTTGAACAGGGTAACAATTGATGGAGCTAACTTCAGCAACGGTTTTGGTTTGAGCAACGATTTGCTTCCAGGCGGAGAAGCTCAGCCTATTTCTTTGGATGCGATTCAGGAAGTACAGGTAAATATCGCTCCATTTGATGTTCGTCAGTCCGGTTTTACGGGGGCTGGTGTAAATGCAGTAACACGCAGTGGTACTAATGAACTGAGCGGTTCAGTTTATGGATTTTACCGTAATCAGAATTTTAACGGAAAAAAGGTTGCTGGAGAGGAGCTTGATGAGGCAGCAAAATCAAGTAATAAAGTTTTCGGTGCACGTCTGGGTGGTGCTATTGTAAAAAACAAACTTTTCTTCTTCGGTAATTTTGAGAGAGAGTCCAGTATATTCCCGGGTAATAATTGGGTTGCTTCACGTGGTGGAAATACTGGTACTAACGTAACTACTGTTCGTGCTGAAGATCTTGACGCGGTTGGTGATTTTCTGAGAAGCCGTTATTCATATGATCCGGGACGTTACGAAAACTACGCGAACGAATATAAGAACGAAAATACCAAGTTTCTTGCCCGTATTGACTGGAACATCAGTAACAAGCATAAACTAGCCTTACGTTATAACCAGGTTGTAGGTACTAACGACCAGGGAACAAACGCATCCTCGGGTCCTAACCCTCGTTCAAGCAACGCAAGGATCAGTAAGGAATCAATGGCATTCGAAAATGCTAATTATGCGCAAAAGAATATTGTTCGCTCTTTAACTGCTGAATTAAACAGCAGCTTTGGATCAAGATGGTCTAATCAGCTTTTGGCTACGTATAGCTACATCGAATCCAGTCGATCTACTCCCGGCGCTTTGTTCCCGATGGTTGATATATGGGAGGGTGGTAAAAATTACATGAGTTTCGGTACTGAGTTGTTCTCATACAATAATGGTATGAAGAACAATAACTTGTCTTTTGTCGATAACGTGACTTTCCTTGCAGGGAAACATACTTTCACAGGTGGTGCTAGTTTTGAAGTGATGAAATTCGAAAACAGCTATGTACGTTTGGGTACTTCATACTACAGATATAATTCTGTTCAGGATTTCTTAACAGAAAAAGCTCCTTCGGTATACGGTGTGACATATCCATTCCAGAATGATACATGGGCTACGGTTAACTTTGGTCTTGGTGGATTGTATCTTCAGGATAAATTTGCAGTAAATGATAGATTGAATCTGACATTTGGTGTGAGAGCAGATATGCCATTCTTCTTCGATGAGCCTTTGAATAACCCGGCAATTGATAATTTGAAATTGTTGGATATCAATGGTAACGAGACAACTTTCTCAACGAAAACATGGCCTAAAAGCAAGCCATTGTTTTCTCCTCGTTTGGGTGTAAATTATGATGTATTCGGAGATCGTTCACTTCAACTGCGTGGAGGAACCGGAATCTTTACCGGTGTTATTCCTTTTGTTTGGTTCACCAACCAGCCGACTAACTCAGGTGTATTGCAAAATACTTTCGAGCCGGTTAACAGCGCAACTCAGGCACTTATCACAGGATTCAATCCTGATCCATTGTTTTGGGTAAATCAATTGCCTGCGAATTTCCCAAAACAGCCAGGAACAACTGCCCCAGGAACCGTGGCTCTTATTGATAAGAATTTTAAAATGCCACAAGTTTGGAGATCTAATATTGGTGCGGATTATAAAATTCCTGGAACTCCGTTAGTAGCAACAGTTGATTACATCTATTCAAAAGACATCAACGCTACTTACCAATACAACGCTAATAGAAAGAAGGCAACTGCCAAAATGACTTATTCTGGAGATACTCGTGATTTTTGGAATGGTGCTGCAAATGCGACTTATAACCCTGCTACCGGAGCTATCGTACCTGTGTTGAGCAATACAAGCAAAGGATTTTCTTCAGCGGTTTCATTGGGTTTAACACTTCCTGCAAGAAGAGGTTTCTACGGATCGTTGTTTTACAACTACAGTACAGCTAAGGATGTGAGTGGTAACCCTGGTTCTGCTGCAAACTCGGCATGGTCTAACAACTACTCAATTAACGATCCTAATGAAATGTTGTTGAGTCAGTCTCAATACGCAATTCCTCACCGTGTTGTTGGTAGCCTTTCCTACAGAGTTGAATATGCTAACCATCTTTCTACTTCTGTATCTCTATTCTATCAGGGAACCAGCGCAGGTCGCTTTGCATATACTTACTCTGGTGATATCAACAGAGACGGTGTGAGTTTGGATTTGATGTACGTTCCTAATAGTTCTTCTGAATTGACATTTGCTCCTTTGACAGTTAGAAACACAGCCGGTACTGTATTGCTGACTGCTTCTCCTGAAGAGCAGCGTGCTGCTTATGACAGGTTTATTGAGAATAACAAAGAGTTGAAAGAAGCAAAAGGTGGTTATGTATCACGTAACGCGGGTCTTCTGCCTTGGTTCAACCGCTTTGACCTGAGAGTACTACAGGATATTTTTACTAATGTTGGTAAAAAGCGTCATTCTCTACAGTTGAGCGTAGATGTCATGAATTTCGGGAATATGCTGAATTCTGGTTGGGGCTTGAGACAAGAATTAAACAGTGGTTCAAGTTTTAACTATGCGTTATTGAATGTTGCCAGCGTTACTGCTGATGGTAAACCAACATTTACGATGAACAGTGTAAACATCGATGGCAAAACAGTATTGCCGGAAACGGCATACCGTAAATGGTTTGATGTACGGAACACCTGGAATATGCAGGTTGGATTGCGTTATACTTTCTAACAAGTTAGATATTGATACAGCGAAGGTCCGGATCGCATTGATCCGGACCTTCGCTTTTTGTTTCAGTCTAAGAATAATTACACCACCGCACCTCTCCTCAACACCTCAGTCCCCTCCTTATAACCTTCCACAATCAATCTGGATATATCGTCAGAGGTGAAACGTTGTAGATCCAGAACCAGGGGTGATTCGGGGCGGATGACGGTCAGCTTCATAGGTGTACCGCGCAGATTAGCCCGTTCGGCAAATGACTCTGCCCAGATGATATTGCTGTTGGCTACTTCATTGACGGTGATGTCGCGAACGCGCTCGATCAGGGTAATCAGGTTACGTGCATTGAGCCCTTCGGGTTGATACAAATGCGGCGAGTGGCAACCTATCATGACAATCTCTGTGGCACCGTCGGCGAAAGCGGGCCGGATAGGTAATACTTCCCGTAATCCTCCGTCCAGATATAAATCGTCCTCTATTTCCACCGCCGGCATGAGCATAGGAATGGAAGAGCTCGCCCGCACGTAATCCAGGAAATGACTATCCTGAGGCGATACGTACTTCATCTGCCCGCTTTCCATATTCACGGCTCCTACTTTCAATTTTATTTTACTGTTTTCGAGCAACGCGTCATCCACGTTCTTCCGGATCAGTTCGTGCAGGGGAGAGGGGTCCAGCAAGCCATCAAACCGGCTCATCAGCGTATTCACACCCAGCATGACTCTCGAGCGTAACGTGGAGATATCCTGGGGATGGGTAATGTTTTTAATCCAGAATTCCAGCAACCGCCTTCCTGTCGTTTGCCAATTGATAGCCCCTTTGTCATTTCGCTGCTTTTCTGCTTCGTTGACGAGAAAGGTGGCATTCAATGCACCTACTGATATTCCGTAAATCATATCGGGTTCAAATCCATTTTCGAGAACAGCCTGGATCGCTCCAACCTGAAATGCACCTTTCATTGATCCGCCGCCCAGGAGGAGTGCTTTCATATTGTATTAGCTATCAGCCTTCGGCTATGAGCTTTCAGCTTTGATGTTGTGAAAATTAGTAAAATAAATGAAAGTTGATGCAGCCCTTTACCTTAATAAAAAGATGCATTTTTCCATCCTGCAAATTCTTTTTTTCTCAATTCTAAACATTTTCAGTCTAAAAGTGGTGTAAACAAAAGATTTTATTCCAAATTTGAACATTGGAGTTTAGAAACAGGTTAGGTATAAAGACATAGCCTGATTTCGAGCCCTGTTTTATACATCTGACGGGTTTGAGAGTGCCCCCCGATTATCAATATGACCCTTTCAATAAAGGATATACAGTTACCTATTGCGGATGAAATGAAGGCTTTCGAGCAGAAATTTCGTCAGTTTATGAAGAGTGATGTAATGCTTCTGGATCAGATCATGAATTACATCGTTCGTCGTAAAGGCAAGCAGCTCAGACCGATGTTTGTGTTTCTTTCTGCCGGTGTATCCGGGCAGATCACCGAATCTACGTATAGGGGAGCAGCACTGATAGAATTACTGCATACTGCTACGCTCGTGCATGACGATGTAGTGGATGACTCCAATTACCGACGTGGTTTTTTCTCCGTAAATGCGCTTTGGAAGAACAAAATAGCTGTTTTGGTCGGGGATTATCTGTTGTCAAGAGGTCTGCTTCTCTCGGTAGACCATGGGGAGTTTGACCTTCTCAAAATTGTTTCTACTGCCGTCCGCGAACTGAGCGAAGGGGAATTACTTCAGATTGAAAAGGCTCGACGGCTTGATATTAACGAAGAAGTGTATTATCAGATTATCAAACAGAAAACTGCGTCTCTGATTGCATCCTGTTGCGCAGTGGGTGCTTGTTCGGTTGGTGCCGGTGAAGAAATCGTGAAACGTATGCATGCTTTCGGAGAAAAAGTAGGCATGGCTTTCCAGATCAAAGACGATCTTTTTGACTACGGCGAGGACGAAATCGGCAAACCGCTTGGTATTGATATTAAAGAGAAGAAAATGACGCTTCCGTTGATCTATGCACTCAACCAGGCCGAATGGCTGGAGAAGCGACGGATCATCAATATAATTCGTAATGAAAGCCACAAACCTAAGAAAGTAAACGAGGTAATCGATTTTGTAAAACGCTCAGGAGGTCTCAATTACGCACAAAAAGTAATGGAACGTTATGTTGAGGAAGCCCGCGCATTACTCCATGAGTTTGCAGATTCCCCTCACAGACGATCGTTGGAACAACTGGTTCAATATACCATCGACCGTAGTAAATAGGCGGTCAAACTTTCACGTATTCTTGCTCATTTCATCTATCGGTGTAACACATTCCCTTTACCCAAAAATTACTCTTCCAGAAACGCATGTTTTTGGTTTTATATAAAAGAAAATTTCATAAATTATTTTTATTGACTAAATGTTTAGTTAGTTTTGTTTTAATACTAAACTGCTATTAGTCATGAAAATAGTTACACTAGTTGCTCTTTTATTTTCCAGCGCTTCATTACTGGCTCAGTCGAATGTTGCGTACCAGAAGGATTTGAACAAACAGGGGAGCACGCTGATCGACCTTGAAAAGACATATGGCGTAAAAGATGGTATTCAAAAAGACATCCCTGTAAGTGTAGTACGAAAAATCGGTGACATATATAACTCGGTCTTGGGAACTGATATTCCGGCCAACATGTACATCATGACACATGTTTTTTTCAATGAAAAGGGCAAGGTGGATCATTGGGTTTTCGACTTCGATAATTCCCGATTCCTTATTGGTGTGATTGGTGAAAATGATGTTTCTCAACTCAATACAGATTCACTGAGTGGTGTCTTGAAAACAAAGTTGCCTGCTCAGGTTGCCAATTTTATATCAAAACGCCATGTCGGGAAGAAAAGTCAGTTTACGATCGTTACGCCGCTTTTGAGTACAAATCCCAAAGAAATCGCGAAAAGAGACAGCATCATGAATAGCTATGCTGAGTCGAACAGGAGGGAAGGCGTAACAACAGAGATCAAAAAACACGTGATCCGGGGACTTGTCACCGCATTAACGGCGTCAGATACGTTGGTTGTGAAGGAATTGTACATAGAAAAGGAGATGCTGGAAACTGTGCCGAATGTGGTATACCGTTTCCCAAATCTCGAAATACTGAGCCTTGCCGACAATGATATTGAAATTGCAAATATCGATTTTAAGAAATTGCCAAAGCTAAAGCATCTTAAACTGAACGGAAATATCATTGGCAACAAAGGTCTTAAACTATCAGAAAACCATACTTTGGCACTATTGAATCTGCAGTCGAATGTGCTTACCAATATACCGGCAGGTGCAGGAAAGTGTAAAAAACTGGAAACGCTCTGGCTTGGAAGGAATACATTGACACAATTGAAAAACGGAAGCTTCCGAAATCTGAAACAGGTCAAAGACATCAACTTTTATTACGCCGGAATTAGTGCGCTGCCAAAAGGAATAAAAAAGCTGAAAAGTCTGCAGGTCTTGGATCTCTATTATAATAACCTCGAAAAGCTTCCGAAATCTATAACGAGACTTAAAAACCTGACGCAGCTGGCTGTTGCTCACAACCGCATCTCTGCGTTACCCGACGACATCGGAAAACTTACCCTGGTACATACATTGTTTGCACATCACAATCAACTGAGCAAGTTGCCGGAGAGCATTGTAAAGCTGCAAAATCTGCAAATTGTAGATTTGGGTTATAACTGGTTTACGGAGTTTCCCGAAGCACTCACAAAATTTTCTAACCTCGATGAGCTGGATATTTCTGCCAATAATTTTACCGAATTTCCAAAAGATCTGCTTGGAATCAAGAAGCTGAACAAACTCCACCTGCGCGGAAATCCGTTTCTGACAGAGGACAGGGAAGTCAAGTATCAGCAACAATTCGGGCATCTGAAAGCCAGGAATATTGAGGTGTTTTATTAAAGGGCAGAGGGTGTAGGGCTTTGGGCAGAATGTTAAGGGCAAAGAGCTGGTTTTTCCCATGCCCATAGCCACCTGCCCAAATCCTGACCTATGCCCCACGGCCAATCCCATGCCCTCAACCCGATGCCCTAAGCACCTAGAGGTTCCACCAATACGTAAACTTCAACACCACTGCTCTGTTTTTGACACGGAAGTTTTCTGGTAAATAATTGTCGGTGTAGACCAGGAAAAAATCCGATGCCGGCTTGTAACGCCATTGTAATCTGGAGTTGAGATTGATGTTGTCTGCCTGATTGTTATACTGGACGAAAGTGGTGAAAAACAGTTTGTTGGTAAACGTCACGTCCACCCGCGGCCCCACCAGCCACAACTCCTTGCGGTTCCAGGGGTCGGGAAGACGGATGTCGTTGTAATTTCCGGCCATGGCGATAGCAACAAACGGCTGGAAACGATAACCCAGTTCGGCCCTGAGATTATTGCGATGACCTCCCTGATAATAACCCCCGAAAATGGCAGAAGCATTGTAGGTAAGTCTGTTTTGAGGACCCGAAACAATATCGAAACCGGTCGACTTCCAGTTATGTTCTGAGTTTGTTTCCAATGTAAATCCACCCAGGTTTGTAGGATCGAAAGGTCTGAGCAGACGAACATAATTACTTGCGCCCCATACTGAAATTGTTGCCCTGTTGATAAAATTAATATTATAGGACAGGATATATTCCCGGTCGCTCACCGCTTTTTGATTGTCCCAATAAATATTACTTACCAGTTTAGGGCCGTGACTAATGATCTTCTTTGACTTGACGAAGAATAAATAAGCGATATTCGGGCTGATTTTGTAGTAACCCAAACGTGTTGCATTAGGAACGTAACCTACCTCAGCATTGTAGTTCCTACCCACATACTCATGTTGCCATTGCCAGGTGAAGTTGGAATTGCTGTATTTCAGATCCGCTGCATGGGAATAGTCCTCACTCGTTTTTCCGGGTGTGAAGGATTTCAGAAACATGACCTTGCCTGTCCACAGGTTATTGCTACTGGCCAGGTTAAATTCCGCGCCCACATTCCGGTTAAAACGGTTCGTACCCGCATTGCGCTCGGGTGAATAATTGATGGCATCCCGGTTTACAAAAAGTACCCGCACATTGGAGCGGGAAAAAAGCTGGCGTTGTAAAGCAAAAACCGCATAGTTCTGAATGGGAGTGGTGTCTTGCGAAGCGGTTTGCACATCCAGTACGCCAATACGCCAGTTCTTGTTTAACTTACCACTCATACGCGCACCAAACTGAATGGGTACACCCAGACCGATCCGGCGGGAGAAAAATGGTCGTAGTGTCGCATATCCAAAGTTGGCGAAGAGATCCGCGTTTTCCAGAAAGAACTGTCGGCGTTCGGGGAAGAACAATTCAAATCTGTTCAGATTGGTTTGTTGTACATCCACATCCACCTGAGAGAAATCAGGATTCACAGTGAGATCCAGATTGAGAGAGGGGGTAAGTCCGATTTTTACATCGCCACCAATGGTAGGTTTGAACTTCGTTGGCGTGTCGCGCTGGTAATCCCTCGTAAGGCGCGTGGCTGCATACGGAATGAGCGAAATATTAGGTCCGGGATTAGGCGGGGGCATATCCCAAACCAGCACACCGGTGTAGGCAAGAGATGCAGAAGGAAACTGCCGGGGAACCGGAGCCCAGGCCGATTTTTCGGAAATGGTCAGATCCTGTCGGCTGAAGTTAATACCCCATTGTGTGATGCCGGGTTTATAACGGATACTTTTAAAAGGAATGGCTGCTTCCCATACCCATTTCTCATCATCATTGCGGACCTCTGAAACCCATTTATTATCCCAGCTCAGATCAACGGTACCCCCATCTCCCTGCTGACCATCCCACGGAGCGCCCGCAGCATTCGCGCCAAACGAGAAGCCATTCGTTCGGTCGTCGAATGTATCCATGAACAACAGGAAATTATCATTTTTCCCGAAGGCAAAATCCCGTTTCAAAGATTCAACAATGATTGCTCGTTTTACAGGTTTGAAGTTGACGACAAGTATGTACAGATTTTGTTTGTCGTAGGCCATTCTCACTTCAGTCTTGCTCCTGGAATAGCTCGTATCCATAGGCGTGACCATAAAGAAGTTGTCGGCCACCTGGGTGTTGATCCAGGCTTCATCATCTGCCACGCCGTCTACCTGGATCGGCGAAGAGGAGGGATGAATATGATAGCGGTAATTTTCATTGGGTTTTTGTCCTCTGGCGCCAAAACTGACGGCAAGGGCAAAAAGGATTAGGAAAGTAGAATTTTTCAAGATGACGGGGTTGTAGGATGTATTCAAAAAATGTCTCCCTCGGAAGGGAGACATGCATGTTATAGAACTGTTTTTTTAGCTTATTCTCTGAACCATTTGGCATCAGCATAGAAGGTGCCGAAAGGAACGAAAGAAGCAAAAAAGCTGAGGATCGCTATTTTGAAAGACCAGTTTCTTTCGATCGCTACCTGAATAAGCAGCAGTACGTACAGAATAAATAAGACTCCGTGAGCCATACCCACCACACGAACTACTTCAGGAATACCGGCCATGTATTTGAGCGGCATGGCGATTCCGAGCAAAATCAATAGGGAAACACCTTCAAGAAAAGCGATGATACGTAGTCGTCCCAGGGACGATTTTAACAAAGAAGATATCATAAAATTAAGTTGATCAAAAGATGGTACTATTCTTAGACAAAGATAAAATTTTATTTCGGTGAAGAGGCAGTACAATTTTATTGTTTTCTTTACTGCACACTTTAACAAACGCAACAAATTATGAACAGATTATGCTTAGCACTCCTTCTGTTATTGGGATCGCCGGCCGCTATGGCTCAGAAGTATAAAGTTGCCGGGAAAGTTCTTGATGCCAAAGGCGAAGCACTGCCCGGCGCATCGGTGACCGAAAAGGGAACTAACAATGGCACCATTACGGATGCAAACGGGATTTACACACTCAACGTCATGTATACCAATGCGACGCTGGTTGTGACTTTCGTGGGCTATAACAAAATTGAGAGAGACATTCAAGGAAAGGGTACACAGAACTTCACGCTGGAGGATGCCACGTTGCTGAATCAGGTGACCGTAGTCGGTTCCCGAAATATGAACAGGTCCTCCACAGATACGCCTGCACCGGTAGATATTATCAATATTCAGGAAATTACCACGAAGCAGGGACAGCTGGACGTAAACCAGCTTTTACAGTTTGCAGCACCTTCTTTCAACTCGAACAGACAGACAGGGTCTGATGGCGCGGATCATGTGGATCCTGCTTCATTACGTGGTTTGGGACCGGATCAGACGCTGGTATTGATCAATGGAAAGCGGAGACATCAGTCATCACTGGTTAATATATTTGGTACCAGAGGCCGCGGAAATACCGGCACTGACCTGAACGCGATTCCGGCTGCAGCTATTGAACGTATTGAGGTACTACGTGACGGAGCAGCAGCGCAATACGGATCCGACGCAATTGCCGGAGTTATCAATATCGTATTAAAAGAAAACGTAAACCAATTGACTGCCAATGCGAATGCAGGAATTTATGCAGCTAAATACAGGGCTGATGGGAAAGCATTTGACGGTTTGAACTACAATGCCAATGTGAATTATGGTTTGAAGATAGGGCAAAGAGGTTTCGTCAATATCACAGCAGACTACAACGAACGTGCACATACCAACAGAGCCGCAACGCACGACGAGGATGATATTGTCAGAAGAGAATACGGAGATCCTAAAGTGAGAAATATGGCTTTGTATTACAATGCTATGGTGCCGGTTTTCAAAAATGTCCAATTGTATAGTTTTGGAGGGATTAACAAAAGAAAAGGAGATGCCTATGCATGGACAAGGAAAGTGGATGACGACAGAAATATTCCGTCCATATACCCGAATGGATTCGATCCTGTAATTGGTAGCGATATTGATGACCAAGCGGTTACAGGAGGAGTAAGAGGTATCTGGAAAGGATGGAATATTGATGCCAG
>DASYHR010000109.1:0-4160 GCA_035998385.1 Dyadobacter sp.
GCTGGATGAGTCAAAAGGGTTCGCCTATCAGGTTCAGGTAGAGATATCTCCGCAATATATGCAGTCGGTCGCCGATATTCAGAGTATACCGATGGTGAAAGGCCAGCTTCGTCCGACACTTGGAGACGTCGCTACGATAACTCCCTCCAACATGCCTGGCCAGTACGACCGCACTGGACCACGACGCCTGGTAACTGTGTCTGCCAACATACATCAGCAAGACCTGGGCACTGCGACGAGCGACGTCCGGAAAGCCATCGCATCTGTTGGCGAGGCACCCAGGGGCTCGGTCGTAGAACTTCAGGGTATGGCACAATTGCTCACCGAGACCATGAGCAGCCTGCAGTTCGGATTGATACTTGCGATCGTCGTTATATTCCTGTTATTAGCAGCAAACTACCAGTCGTTTACCGTTGCCGGAATAGTTCTGATCACCATCCCGGCAGTACTTTCTGGATCAATTATCTTTCTCTTAGTCACCGGACAAACGCTTAATCTGCAATCTTATATGGGGATTATCATGTCCGTGGGTGTATCTGTAGCCAATGCGCTGTTACTCGTAACAAATGCAGAAACGTTGCGAATCCAATACAGGGATGCGACCGCCGCGGCCAGGGTAGCCGGGTCTGTACGTTTGCGTCCAATTCTGATGACCACCTTTGCAATGGTCGCAGGTATGATTCCAATGGCCAGCGGACTGGGCGAAACAGGTGAACATGTTGCACCTCTGGGCAGGGCCGTTATAGGCGGGCTGATCGCCTCTACTTTTGCTACCTTATTTATCGTACCGGTCGCCTTCTCATTGTTTTTACGCAAACAATCTTTTGACTCAGCATCACTGGACCCTGATGATCCGGAGAGCACAGTGTACGACCCGGCAACAGAATTCCCGAAGCAAACCTATTGACATAGAACCGAAATAACTTTTTAAAAATGAACAAAGTACAAAATATCACCCGGCTCACATGTCAATTGGCAGTAATTGTCGGAATAACGTGTGTCACATTCACATTTACCGGATGTAATTCGAATAAAGGGCCAAAAAACCTGGCAGATGAGCAGGCTCAGGAAGAGATCAGTTATGCTGCTCTACGTGTAAGCACTTCGCAGCCAGTGCGACAGCTGAATTTACCGGGAGAGCTTGAGAGTTTTTATGAAACCGATTTATTTCCAAGAGTAAGCAGCTATATCAGTAAGATGCACGTAGATATTGGTGACCAGGTACGAAAAGGCCAGGTGCTCGCTGAGCTGGAAGCACCTGAACTGGTTGCCAACCTGACTGCCGCGTATTCCAAAGTTAAGGCTGCGGAAGCCGTATTCGGAGCAAGTAAAGCAGCTTTTCGCAGAGCAATGAAAACCCGGCAAACACCCGGCGCGATATCGGAAATGGATGTCGATGCGGCGCGCACCAAAGTAATATCTGACAGTCTCACTGTCGTAGCTGAAGAGGCTCACTACCAGTCCGTAAAACAATTAGCCGATTATCTTAAGATAGTTGCGCCCTTCGCCGGGATGGTCACAGACCGTCGTCTTTCTCCCGGCGCATTTGTAGGACCAGGCGGGCAGAACGCACTACCCATTCTGAAGATCCGCCAATTGGATCGTCTCAGGTTAAGGCTTGCTGTTCCGGAAGCATATTTGGGAGATATCAAAGTCGGAACTGACGTACGTTTCTCTGTTTCAACTTTCCGTGCTGAAAGCTTTACGGGAAAAATAGCCCGTGTTTCGAATAGTGTTCGCCCGGATACAAGATCTGAAATGATCGAAATAGATATATCTAATCCAAAAAGAAGACTCAAACCAGGGATGTTCGTTTCTGCCAAACTGCCTGTGACTGCCGTTGAGGGAAGTATCTATGTTCCCCAGAGTGCCGTAGTAAGCAACCTGGAAAGGACCTTTGTCATCAAGGTGGAACAAGGTCGCGCTAAATGGGTGGATGTTCAGAGAGGGGATGCCACTGCCGGCCAGATTCAGATTTTCGGAAACATTGCACAAGGTGATACCATTTTGCGTACCGCCAACGAAGATATATCCATGGATGAACCTATTAAGATCGATCTGTCTGCGATAAAAGAATAATCGCATTTTCATCCGAAACTTTCGACCTTTGTTTACCTTTTTAATTTTGAATATATCAACCCGCTTGCATCCCGCAGCGGGTTTTGTTGCAATAAAAGATCATAGAAAGACCTGTAATTCAGTAACTGGCTGGAACAGATTTATACACTTCATCATAATCTGATGTTTACAAGGTGTGCCGTTCCAGTAATTCCTTAGGTAAAATCGAAAACCTACCCATATGAAAATAAAAGTGACTCTCCTTTTCTCGGTGTTTACACTTATGATTAGCCAATGTCATGCACAGCGCGCTATTCTTCAATCAGAAACCTTCAAACCCTACATTAATACTTTTAATGAATCTGACGAGGAAATTTACAAACAACTGATACCGAACGACCAGGCGTGGGCATTTCTTTCAGGCCAAATACCGCTTTTTGAATGCCCTGACAAACAGCTTGAACAGACCTACTATTTCCGCTGGTGGACCTACCGCAAACATCTGAAGCAAACGCCGGCTGGTTATATCATCACAGAATTTCTGCCGGATGTGCATTGGGCCGGTAAATACAACTCTATCAACTGTCCCGCTGGTCATCATTTTTATGAGGGCCGATGGTTACGTGATACATCCTACCTGAAACAATACGCCCGGTTCTGGTACAGTGGTGGTGCCGATCCCAGAGCCTACAGTTCATGGATGACGGATGCTATAGCTGCTTTCGGTAAAGTACATCCTGACACCTCGTTTTTGACAGATCTTCTTCCTGACCTCATTGTCGATTACAAAGAATGGGAAAAAATGAGACTGGATTCAACGGGCATGTTCTGGCAAACGGATGATCGCGATGGCATGGAAAAATCTGTGTCTGGCGCATATGGCAAGAAGCAAGAAGGCTACAGAGCAACCATCAACAGTTATATGTATGGCAATGCAAAGGCCTTGTCAGAAATCGCCTTCATGGCAGGAGAACGTACCATAGCAGAGTTGTTTCAGCAAAAAACGCTCACAATCCGCAAACAAATCCTGACCAGGCTTTGGGACGGGAAAGCAAAGTTTTTCAAAGTGATTCCAAGAGGAGATCGACATTTGAAACAGGCAGGTGTAAGGGAACTGCATGGATACACGCCCTGGTACTTTTCCATTCCTGAATCAAGCCATACTGCGGCGTGGGCTCAATTGAAAGATGAAGAAGGATTTTTGGCACCTTACGGACCTACTACTACTGAGCAGCGTCACCCCGGTTTCAATATTTCTTACGAGGGTCATGAATGCCAATGGAATGGTCCGAGCTGGCCGTTTGCTACAAGTGTTACACTCACAGCACTCGCCAATTTGCTGAATAATGATGAGCAGAACGTTATGACGAAACGAGATTTCCTCAATTTACTTACCACCTACAGCCGCTCCCAGCAACGCATTCGCGAAGATGGAAAACTGGTAAACTGGATAGATGAAAACCTGAATCCCTACACGGGCGACTGGATTTCGAGATCGCGATTATCAACGTTGGATAAGGGCAGCTGGTCTGAAACAAAAGGCGGGCGCGAAAGAGGGAAAGACTATAACCATTCGGCATTCTGCGACCATATTATTTCCGGATTGATAGGCATTCGTCCATCACACGACAACCATCTGATTATCAACCCACTATTACCAGACAATACGTGGGATTATTTTTGTCTGGATCGGGTGCTGTACCATGGCAGGAATATCACCATCCTCTATGACAAAACAGGTCGAAAGTATGGCAAGGGTTCCGGTATGAAAGTATATGTAGACGGAATTGAGCGCGCCAGTTCTCCAGAACTCACTAAAATCAGTATAATGCTATAGAAGCCGGAATTCTGCCATTTCCGGCTTCTATAGCAAAGATTATGCACGTTCGTAATGCAGCAAGGCAATACCACAATCAAAGGATTGCGTTTTGATCAGTTTCAAATTTTTGGGTTTACCCTGAAAACCGAAAACCGGTAGTCCCTCTCCCATTCCGACAGGATTTACCAGCAAGTGATATTCATCAATCAAATCTTCATTGATCAAAGACGAAACGAAATCCGAGCCGCCATAAACGATGATATCTTTGCCTTCTACTTGTTTC
>DASYHR010000497.1:0-1732 GCA_035998385.1 Dyadobacter sp.
ATATTGAATATGTAAACGCACATTGGTTTCAATATTCTGATGACGCACATACATTCCCCGAAGTTCATGATGACGACCATGTTGTATGTAACCAGTTTATGGCACAATTACGGGGAGAGGCAGAATTCTCACGGGAAATCCGCCTGGCAGATAAAAAAAACAATAGCTATCGACACTTTCTCTTTACTGCCATCCCTATACAGCAACAGGAGGTTACCGTAAAGTGGGTGGGTACTTTCACTAATATTGAAGAGCAGAAGGTCGCAAATGAAGTTCTGGAAAAACAGGTTTTATTAAGAACCAGTGAGCTGGTCAATAAAAACGCCGAACTCGAAACATCTAATCACGAACTCCAACAATTTGCCTGGGTAGTATCACACGATCTGAAAGAACCTCTGCGTAAGATACAAACATTTAGCCACCTGATAAAGGACAAGTTTCTGGCTGGAAACCACGAGGCGATTTCGTATCTCGACAGATCTATCGGCGCTTCAGCCCGTATGTCTACGCTCATAGGCGATTTGCTGGACTACTCCCGTCTTTCTGTGCAAGCCAGCTTCTCTCCTACCGACATTAATCAGCTGATTGACGATATTCTCGAGGATTTCCGGGAGACGGTAGCGGAAAGGAATGTGCAGATTGAAATCAATACCATACCTATTGTTGACACCATTCCGAGCCAGATCAGACAGGTATTCCAAAACCTGATCAGTAATGCATTTAAGTTTTCAAGAAACCAGCCCAACCCTGTAATTCGTATCCAAAGTGAACTTACAGACGCGCTTTCTGCAGATAGTCCCGCGAGTGATCAGGGGGAATTTTGCCGGATTACGATCGAAGACAATGGTATCGGTTTTGATGAAAAGTTTCTGGACAGGATTTTCGTCATCTTTCAGCGACTCAATAATCAGCGCAATTACGAGGGAACCGGTATAGGTCTCGCTATAGCCAAAAAAATCATAGATAAACACAACGGGCTGATTTCAGCTCAAAGTCAGGAGAATCAGGGCGCGCGGTTCATAGTCGTGATACCCGTACATCAACCTGTTTCACAGCCCGTAAATAGCAACGATTCACAATCCACCGATGAGAAGAACTTCTAACTCAATTATTTATCAGCTTAAAATTGTATTTACAGCATCAGTTCTCTTGTTGCTGGTCAGTCTTATCGCCTCTTTTTACAGCACACAAAAGCTCATTCAAAATTCCCAGCTGGTCAATCATACCAACCAGGTATTGATTGAGGCTGAAAATGTCATTTCTTACATCAAAGATGCTGAAACAGGTCAGCGCGGCTTCCTGTTGACACTCGATCCTAATTTCCTCCAACCATACAACGGAGCCTATGAAAAGGCGAATGCAGCTTACAGCCTCGTACTGGCTCTGACTGTGGACAGTGAAGTCCAGCAGAAAATGCTCATTCCATTAAAAGAACGCCTGGAAGCACGCTTCGCACAGATGGACCGCGTGATTGATATGGCCAGAAGAGACGAAACCTATATGGCAAGCTCTGAGAGACGAATTGCTGAAATGAATCGGGGTAAAAAAATCATGGATGACGTTCGGATGATCGTTAACCAGGTGAAGGACGAGGAACAGAATATGCTCAAATCCAGGTTGAGCCAACAGGAGTTATACATTCAATATACCCCCTATCTGCTTCTGATTGCCGCTTTGGTTTCGATGTTGATAACAGCCTTTGCCTATGTGAGAATCCGCAGAGACATGGGGC
>DASYHR010000513.1:0-3399 GCA_035998385.1 Dyadobacter sp.
CCCGGAAAGCCATAAGTTGCAAATGGCGCCGATTTCGCTCCGAAATCAGTCAGTATTTTAGCGCCAAACTCGTCCAGCTCTTTCGTTGTCATGCCCGGCTGAGCATAATTTGTCATTTCCTTTAATGTATATGCAACCGCTTCGCTTGCATTTTGCATCCCCAATAACTCTGACTCCGTGTTTATAGACATAATCGAATTGTAAATTTGACCTCCCCGATTCCCTGTAACAATATATATACGGAATACGGTTTCAAGGCATACACCATTTGATCCGACAAAAATACGATTTTAAATCCAATCAATACATCTGCAGCGATACATGCGGTTACAGAGCAGGTCTGATTCATCTGGGATTTGGTAGAATTATCCTAGACGAATCATCTACAATCGTCGATCCGAAAAACCTTAAATAGATAAATAATCTACCAAAAGGTCTAGAGAAGATTTTAAATCCAAAAGTAAATCTAAATACAAAAATTAAATCTACTGTATATAGCTTTGTGTAGATATTTAATCTATTACGAAGTTAGTATCTGTACTTGTTCTTTTACATAACACGGAATTGGTTTCCGGCGAAAGCCGGGATTAAAAGGGAATCGTGCTAAAATCACGAGCTGTCGCGCAACTGTATGTAGCATTTCCACTGTCGTTCAAAATAAATCCACTGATCAGAAGGATTGGGAAGGACGAACGCCAGGTTACGAGCCAGGATACCTGCCTGTTACCGGATGGACAATGTTTTCGCGAACTAAAACACGGGTCTGATTTTACAAATCAAGCAATCATTTTTTGGCTGCTATTTCTCTGTGTTCCTGAACCGAAACGTTGTCCGGTTGTGCAAAACATTTTTAACTATTTTTTTTAACAAACAGTCGGAGAAATGTTAACACAAAATTTGGGCTACCCGCGGATTGGTGGACAAAGACAACTCAAAAAAGCATCTGAACAATTTTGGGCAGGTAAGATCGAGGTAACTGAGCTTCAAAATGTTGCTCAGAAGATCAAAGAAGAAAACTGGAAAACACAGCTGGATGCAGGTATTGACCTGATTCCCTGTAACGATTTCAGCTTTTACGACCAAACGCTGGATACAAGTTTGTTGCTCGGCGTGATCCCGCAACATTACGAGGCCGTTCTTGCGCAATCGGATAATGAGCTGGAACTGTATTTCGCCATGGCGCGCGGTTATCAGAAAAACGGTCTGGATATTACAGCGATGGAAATGACCAAATGGCTGGATACCAACTACCATTATATCGTACCTGAATTTAAAGCCGATCAGCAGTTCCGCATTGCCAACGAGCATGTTTTTAACGAATACGAGCAGGCAAAGCTGGTCGTAGGACAAAAGGCTAAACCTGTGCTTCTGGGACCAGTAAGTTACCTGCTTTTGGGAAAGGAAAAAGAAGCGGGTTTTGACCGGATTGATTTGATTGAAAAACTAGTTCCTGTTTATGTTGAGATTATCAGTCGCCTTGCCGCCCAGGGTGCGACATGGATTCAGCTGGACGAACCGACACTTGCTCTTGATCTTTCCAAAAAAGAAAAAGCGGCATTTGAATCTGCTTACCAAAATATTGCTGCCCGGGTGAGCGGCATTAAAATATTGGTAGCGACTTATTTTGAAGCCTTGCTCGACAACACCTCTTTGGCTGTGAATCTTCCAATACAGGCATTACATGTGGATCTGGTACGCGCTGCTGATCAGCTTGATGAAATTTTGACATTCTTCCCCGAACAACTGATCCTGTCTGTAGGTGTGATCGACGGGCGTAATGTATGGAAAAACGATTATGAAAAGTCGTTAAGCCTGATCAATAAGACAGTTGAAAAACTGGGTGCCGACAGAGTCATCATTGCCCCGTCCTGCTCACTGCTTCACAGCCCGATCGACCTGGATCTGGAGACGGAGCTTGATCCTGAGATCAAAAACTGGATGGCATTTGCAAAACAGAAGCTAGGTGAAATTCACGATTTAAAACAAATTATTGAAGGGAATACCGTCTTGCTGGAAACCAACAAAGCTACCATTGCCAGCAGACGCGCTTCTCAGAAAGTGCATAAGCAGGTTGTGAAAGATCGCGTGGCGGCCATAACAGCTACGGATTCTGAGCGTGCAAGTGCGTTTCCTGTTCGTCAGCAAATACAGCGTGAGCGTTTCAATCTACCCGCCTTCCCGACAACAACCATTGGTTCTTTTCCTCAAACGGATGATATCCGTCAACTTCGTGCCCGATTTAAAAAAGGCGATCTGACGGTAGAGGCCTATGAAAAAGCGATTGAGCAGGCAACGATTGAAGCCATCCGCTGGCAGGAAGAAATTGACCTGGATGTGTTGGTACACGGCGAGTTCGAGCGTAATGACATGGTGGAGTATTTCGGAGAGCAGCTCGACGGATTTCTATTCACAAAAAATGGCTGGGTGCAAAGTTATGGCAGCCGCTGCGTGAAACCACCGGTCATCTTTGGAGACATCAGTCGCCCTGCCGATATGACTGTCCGCTGGAGCACCTTTGCCGCAGCACAAACCAACCGGCCCATGAAAGGTATGTTGACGGGCCCGGTGACAATTCTTCAATGGTCATTTGTCCGCGACGACCAGCCGCGTGAAGTGACGACCAACCAAATCGCATTGGCGATCCACGATGAAGTACTGGCGTTGGAAAAAGCAGGAATTGGTATTATCCAGATTGACGAAGCGGCGATCCGCGAAGGTTTGCCGTTGCGTATAGCAAAACGTCAGCATTATCTGGACTGGGCGGTAAATGCATTCAGGATTACGGCAAGCGGTGTACAGGACCAAACACAGATCCATACCCACATGTGTTACAGCGAGTTCAATGATGTTATTGAGCATATTGCTGCCATGGATGCTGACGTGATCACGATTGAAACATCACGTTCTCAGATGGAATTGTTACAAGCCTTTGCACATTTTGAATATCCGAACGAGATCGGGCCGGGTGTTTATGATATTCACTCGCCCCGCGTGCCAACTACCGAAGAAATGACTTCGCTGTTGTTAAAGGCGGCAGATTTGTTACCGTCACAAAACCTTTGGGTGAATCCCGATTGCGGTTTAAAAACCCGTAAATGGCCTGAAACCAAAGCTGCGTTGGAAAACATGGTAGCTTCGGCGAAACAAGCCAGGGAATTGATTGAAATAAAAGCATAAAACCTTCGGGCAGAGTAAACACATTTGTTCTGCCCGACTGTTCATTATCAAATTACATGCAATTTAAATTTGTCAAATTTGAAGGGTTTTCCTGATATACTATCGTCATTATGAAACTCAATTGGTCAACACCTATAAGCGTCTTAGAACGTACAGCTGAACCCAATCATGACGAATGAGAGATATTTTGAATATATTTCGGGATTGAAATGAATATCAATC
>DASYHR010000514.1:0-1631 GCA_035998385.1 Dyadobacter sp.
TCCATCGCTTTATTCCGGTCAAAGTCAGCACTTTGCTGCGCTACCATTTTCAAATCAGGATAGTGATCTACCACGCTATGAAATCCTTTTGATCGGTTCCAGGTATTGTTGTCGCCAACCATGCCCAGGATCTCAACGTATTTACCTTTTTTGTTAAGCGTCTCTACGAAGTATTTGGCAATGGAAACACAGCCGGAATAGCTGTCAGATAGTATTTGTGACGTGGCAGCGTCGTTGGCATTCACTTCTCTGTCCATACAAAAAACAGGTACACCCGCCGCTTTCGCATTTTTGACATTGATGATGGAGCCATCTGCATCGGTAGGATTGAACAATATGGCATTATAACCTGACGCGATTGCGTTTTCAAAATGATCCGTTTCCTGTGCCGTGTTATTTTGCGAATCAAAAACCTTCGACTCATATCCTAATTCCTTTGCTTTTGCCTGCGCTCTTTCAGCCAGGAAAACGAACCATGGATTATTCAGCGTTGAAACCACAATAGCGATCTTCTTGGGCTCATCCCCGCTTTGTCTGGTTTTACAACGGATTAGTGCAACTCCAAAAAGGATACACCCCAGCGCTGTCAGACTTGATTTTAACAACTTGTTCATTGAAATTTTTCGGGTTAGGAAAAATACGTTAAGACATCAAAGCTGATATCCTAACTATATTATTCAGGAAAAACTGTAACAATTACACGTTGATAGCGTGTCAGCGAAGGCGTGCCGTTGTCCGTTACGGCTAAAATAATATGCAAAGTCTCTGGCTTTGACACCTTTGGCGCAATGAAGGATGTTTGCGCGGCTTCCGGATTCTCAATCTTGATCGGTTCTTTGATCACATAAGTTCCCACTTCCGGATAATAGATCCATTTGTATGACAGCTTATTTCCATCAGGATCCGAAGACGCAGATGCATTTAATGTAACGTTCTGACCACTTTTAGCATTCAAATGATTGGTATGTTTCAATGCTGCTCTCGGCGGATGATTTGCTTCTTTGAATGGCTTGATCGTCCAGTCCATTCTGGCAGCGAAATCATTCTGAAATGCCTCTCTCCATCTCCACAAAGTAGCTTTGCTGCTCGTATGAAACTGGCCATCGGCACCTACAACTTCGTCGGTCGCATCTGTATAAATTGGTCTTGTCTCCGCTTCGTAAAACCACTTTTGCGTACGCGGTGTATACAATTCATAACGTCCGCCCCACCCGCCATACTCGGGATGCTCAGGTTCATTCAATCCATTTGGAATAAGCCCTAAAAATGACGGCGTATCACCTTCCATCAGGAATTTGGTAAAAGGATATTCGGCACCGAGCGGACCGTGGTTACGTACATGTACATCCAACCATGGATTGTCGACGATCTCGAAATTGGCTCCTGTAAATCGTCCATGGAATTTATCTCCGCTGATACCCGACCACAGCGCATAATGATATGCTCCGGCAGCGTGGTAACCCGGGCTTCCAACATAGAATAAGTCAGGGAAAGTTTTGCGAATCCATGGTCCGGTATCGTCCTGATCCGAAATGGTATACATTCTGATTTTGGAAATAAACCTTTGAAGATCTTCCGGAGAACGCGTCATCCGAACTTTCCAAAGCGCCTGCGCCAGACAGTTTGCTCCA